>JBAYAL010000131.1:0-5247 GCA_041669825.1 Eubacteriales bacterium
CTTACCTTTTAAATCAAGAAGGATAACATAGTCCTGGTGTCTGAGAACTCTTAGTATCTTTTCCCCTTCTCGCTGTCTTACCTTTTCTTCTTCTGCCAAGGATGATCTTTCCGGGCATGGTTCGTCACCTAATTCACTAATTTCTAAGTGGGAATACCCCCTGATTCTTTTGGAGTATTCTCTAATTCCATCCTGTAAATATTTTTCTTTTATTTTTCCTACAGCTATTATTTTTATCTGCAGCATTTTTTTCCTTTCTGTGAGATGATGATTTTTTTCTTAATATAGTTTATCTATTACTCAATTTTACCTTAACAATACTTTTAACACTGGTAATACTAACAGTATTACCTTTTCTTCATATTGAGGAATAATTTACTAACTAATATATTTTTCTTAAATCAGTTCATATATATCTCATGAATATTCACTAAATAATGCATGAGATATTATTTTCCTTAGCAGTGTGTATTACTTGTTACTGTTACTGTTATCAGCATCAGCATCAGCATTAACATTAACATTAACATTAATATTTACATGCTAATATGTGCATTAATTTCCCTATATGATAACATGTAAATAATTCGCATTGTTGTCATATATAATTTACATTATTTTTATATTCATTTATGTTTTCTATCTTAAATGTAGATTTCACCCCTTGCATATATAATATATTATATATGCATTGAAATTTCCTATCAAAAACATAAATTATATTCTATTTCTACAAAATAGGATTTCAACAATCTAGTCATTTATCTTTATTTATAGCTATATTTATACAACCTAATTTGATTTGTTTTATTTTTTCAACTTAGTCAGTATTATGATTTAATGGAACAATAGAGACTAATTTGGATTTTTTACAATGCAATTTTTTTTATTTTTTTGTAAATAATATTATTGAGGTGATAAGAATGAATAAAGAATCCAGGAAAAAATTATTGCAAAATTTGAAAATGGAAGTTGCGCAAGAATTAGGGAGATTAGATTTTGTCAGAGAAAATAATGATCACTACAAAGGTGACATATCTTCACGCCAAAACGGGTCAGAGGGAGGACCTATCGGAGGAGAAATGGTCAAAAGAATGACTGCTTATGCTAAACAAAATATGATGAACCAGTAAAAAATGTAATTAGTAACTTCAAAAAGTTAAACAACCCTCTTTGTATACTGTTAAGAGGGTTGTTTTAATTATTATTCCTTGAAATGCCATGGTTTTTAGACTACTTGCTTATAAGTTTTGCCTTCTCCCTAGTATTTTGTTCTTCCTTTTCTAATTTTTTAAATGCAACAGCAAGCATGAGCTTAATTCTATTAAGCTGGTTTACATGACTTGCTCCAGGGTCATAATCTATGGGAACTATGTTGGAATGGGGATAACGACGTCTAAGTTCCCTAATCATCCCTTTACCAGTAATATGGTTGGGGAGACAGCCAAAAGGTTGAAGACAAGCTATATTGCTAGTACCACTTTCTATAAGTTCAATCATCTCCGCCGTTAAAAACCACCCTTCACCAGACTGATGGCCAAGATGCATTACACCCCTGGCTAAGTTAGCAAGATCATAAATTGATTTTGGAGGTTCAAAACGTTTGCTTCTTGAGAGAGCGGTTTTAATTACTTTGCGAAAATTTTCAATTCTCCATATGAAATATCTACTTATCAAGTCAGTTTTGAATGTACCAGCAAGTTTCTTCCAGCTATAAATCCCATTATGAGCACAATAAAGGAAAAAATCCGTAAGATCAGGAACAACCGCCTCAGCACCTTCATTTTCCAGTACATCGACAATGTTATTATTAGCGAATGGATGAAATTTTACCAAAATTTCACCTACTACGCCTACTTTTGGTTTTTTTACATCAAGAATAGTAATATTATCATAATCCTTAATTATTTCCCTAACATTATTATTAAATTTCCTCTTACTCCTACTTACCAAGGAAGGTTTGAGTTTAGCCAACCAATTTCTGAGCATTTCATTTGTTTCACCTTTGTTTTTCTCATAAGGCCTAACTGCATACGTTACCCTCATTAACAAATCACCGTATAGTATTGCCATTACAGCCCTATAAATAAGATTTTTGCTAAGTGTAAAACCAGGATTATCTTCAAGTCCTCCGGCATTAATTGATATAACAGGAACCTGCTCCATACCTGCATCTTTTAATGCTTTCCGAATAAACCCAATATAATTGCTCGCTCTACAGCCCCCTCCTGTCTGAGACATCATAATAGCAGTCCTATTTAAGTCATACCGCCCTGATTTTAAGGCTGCCATTATTTGTCCAACAGTGATAATAGAAGGATAACAAGCATCATTATTTACATGTCTAAGGCCCTCTTCAACTACTTTCATCTCCATATCAGGAATAATTTCTAATTTATAGCCTTCGAGCCTAACAGCTTCTGCAATTAACTCAAAATGGATCGGAGACATCTGCGGTGCAAGAATTGTATACGTCGCTTTCATTTCTTTGGTAAAGAACTTTCTCTCAGGAAGATCAAACTGCCTTGCACTATGAATATTTTTACTATCTCTTTCTTTCATTGCTGCTAACAAAGAACGTATTCTGATTCGAACAGCTCCAAGATTGTTTATTTCATCTATCTTTACCAAAGTAAACGTCTTTCGATACTGATGAAGGATTTCATTAACCTGATCTGATGTTACTGCATCAAGTCCACACCCAAAAGAATTAAGCTGAACAAGTTCCAAATTATCTCTAGTAGCAGTAAAGCTTGCGGCCGCATACAGTCTGGAATGATATACCCACTGATCAAGAATTCTCAGCGGTCTCTCTACATTTCCCAGATGGGCTACTGAATCTTCAGTAAGAACAGCTAATCCCAAACCAGTTATCATCTGAGAAATACCATGATTAATTTCAGGATCGAGATGATATGGTCTTCCAGCTAGTACTATACCTTTTTTATTATTGATGGCAAGGTATTTTAGTACTTCCTCGCCTTTGGCTCTAATATCCTTCTTCACGGCCTGTGTTTCTTTATATGCTAAGTCAACTGCCCTTACTACTTCTTTTTTATTTATTTTAAATATCTGTAATTCTTCATAAATTCTAGATTTTAATCTATCTATATCATCCATCGGTAAAAACGGAAATATAAACTTGATATCTTCACTCTTGAGTTCATCTATATTAGCATTGAGAGCTTCAGGGTATGAAGTAACAACAGGACAATTATAATTATTGTTTGCACCATCTTCCTCTTTTTCATCTCTGGGCAAGCAAGGATAAAATATTACTTTTACACCCTTATTTAATAAATCTTTAATATGGCCATTAGCAATTTTTGCAGGATAGCAAAGTGATTCGGACGGTACAGTTTCCATCCCTAACTCATATATTTTTTTTGAAGAACGGGCTGAGAGAACCACTCTAAATCCAAGTTCTGTAAAAAGAGTAAACCAAAATGGATAATGTTCATACATATTCAGCACTCTAGGAATACCAATTTCTCCCCTTGTGGCTTCTTCTTTCTTCAAAGGCTTGTAATCAAATATTTTTTTATATTTATAATCAAAAAGATCAGGAATAGTATTTTCTGCTTTTTCTATTCCTTCTCCCCTTTCACAACGATTGCCTGTAATAAATTCCCTACCATCCGAAAAATGATTTACTGTTAAAAGACAATTATTTCCGCATAAACCACAGTGTTTAGTAGTCGTTTCAGTCCTAAAAGCAGTAAGCTCCTCAAAACTAAGAAGTGAAGTTTCCATCCCTTCATAATAGTAATCTTTAGCAAGAAGTGCCGCTCCAAATGCACCCATTATTCCTGCAATATCTGGGCGTATAACTTCTCTACCTGTCAGCCGTTCAAAACTTCTAAGTACTGCATCGTTTTTAAAAGTTCCACCTTGGACTACTATTTTTTCTCCAACTTCCGAAACATTATGAAGACGTATTACTTTAAACAACGCATTTTTAACTACTGAGTAAGCAATGCCTGCGGCAATACTGCCAATATCAGCACCTTCTTTTTGTACCTGTTTAATTTTGGAATTCATAAATACAGTACAACGAGTTCCTAAATCTACTGGTGCCTTTGAAAAAAGTCCCTTTTGAACAAATTCCTGAATATTCAAGCCAAGAGATTGCGCCAGAGTTTCAATAAATGATCCACATCCTGAGGAACAAGCTTCATTGAGCATAATATTATTAATTACTCCATCTTTAATCTGCATGCATTTCATATCCTGTCCTCCGATATCCAGGATAAAATCCACACCTTTCAAGAAGTACTCGGCACCTTTATGATGTGCAACTGTTTCAATCTCCCCAAAGTCCACCTTCAAGGCTGCCTTCAATAGAGCCTCTCCGTAACCTGTTACTACTGAAGAAACAATTTTTATTTCTTTAGGAAGAATACTATGCAATTCTCTAAGAGCTGAAATTGTTGAACGTAAGGGACTTCCTTCATTACTCCCATAATGTGAATGAATCAAGTTCCCATCTTCATCAATTAATGCCAATTTGGTTGTTGTAGACCCTGCATCTATTCCTAAATAACAGTTGCCTTTAACCTCTGCAAGAGGTTTCTTCACAACCTGATTATTGGAATGTCTCTGGATAAATTCTTGGTACTCTTTTTCATTACTAAAAAGCGGCTCCAAAATAGTTGTTGATTCAGCAGAGTTATGAAGATTAAGAATATTATCGTGAATTGAGGCAAATGTACGAACATCACTATCAACTGAAGATAGGGCAGCCCCTAGCGCTACAAATAATTTTGAATTATCAGGTGCTATAATGTTTTCTGGTTTTAGCTTCAAGGTTTCAACGAATCTCTGTCTTAGTTCAGATAAAAAAGACAATGGTCCCCCCAAAAAAGCAACATTGCCTCTTATAGGCTTTCCACAAGCCAAACCTGAGATTGTTTGGTTAACTACAGCCTGAAAAATAGAAGCTGCAATATCTTCTTTGGCAGCACCTTCATTTAATAATGGCTGAATATCTGTTTTAGCAAATACTCCGCAACGAGAAGCAATAGGATATATCTCCTTGTGTTTTTTAGCCAATTCATTAAGACCTTGGGCATCTGTCTTCAAAAGAGCTGCCATTTGATCTATAAATGCCCCGGTTCCACCCGCACAGGTACCATTCATTCTCAGTTCTGGAGAATCACCAAAATAAGTAATCTTAGCATCTTCCCCTCCAAGTTCTATTGCTACATCTGTTTGGGGAATAAACCTCTCTACAGCCTTACTACAAGC
>JBAYAL010000132.1:0-5184 GCA_041669825.1 Eubacteriales bacterium
AATTACAGTCAGCAACCTAAAACCATTGTAGTATCGACTCATTTGATTGATGAAATCGCCGACGTTTTGGAAGAGATCATTATTATAAAGGAAGGCGAAATCGTGCTTGCTGAACCCGTAGACAAAGTTTTGCTATTGGGATATACAGTATCCGGTGACGGTACAAATGTTGAGAAGTTCACAAAGGGTAAAAATATCATACGTGAGGAAACAATGGGGAGACTTAAAAGGATGACACTATTTCAAAATCGCGATCGCGACGATAAAGAATTGATTAAAGAATTAAGTCTTGAAATAGCCCCTGTAAAACTACAAGAGTTAATTGTCGATCTAACCAATTCTTAAAGGAGGTACGAAACTATGGGCACCATTGTTAAAGCAACAAGCTATCAGTTGACGTTATTTAGATCTCAAAGTTGGATCTGCCTTGCAATTATCGTTTTAAATATTTTAATATCAGTGACCGTTAGCTATTTATTTCCTAGCTCTGGTATCTCGGCAGGTAGTAGTGACATGATTGCTGTAATATGGATATTTATTCTTGGGTTATTGTCTTTCGCACCTAGTTTTAAATTTATGCTAGCGAATGCGGTTTCAAGAAAGAGCTTATTTTGGGCTAATATCTTCTCCATGGTAATTCTATCTGTAGCATGGGCAGTAGCCATGACACTGGTGATTTCGTTTATAAACAGGATGAATCTAAAGATGATTGTGGTATATCCACTTATTTATAAGGGTAGCAGCACTATGGGTACTGTTGTTTGGTTTAGTGGGATGTTTTTCCTACTTATAGTACTCGGTTGGTTTATAACTATGGCCTATTATCGAAGTAACAAATTAATGATTTTTGTAATTTCCCTTGCGCCTTTTGTAATTGCAGGTCTGTTTACAATCATTAATCAAATGACTGGTGGAAAACTCTTTGATTTTATGATTAACTTTATTGTGACAGCCATGGGATTTTCGGGAAGCATTCCAAATCCCTATATCGGCTCCTTCAGCATGTTGGTAATTACAGTGATCCTATGCGTCCTTAATTATCTGCTTATCCGAAAAACGCAGATCAAGGAATGATGAATGTAACTTAGCTATATAGTTTCAGGTTGAATTAAAACTTTATTGTAAATAGTTTTCGCTTATGTCCTTACTTGCTATTATAGGGTAGGGCAAACAGAATGACGTAGAATCCAAAGGAAGTAAAAACCGCCTTTATTGGTAAAAATGATGACATTTTAAAGCTAACATTCTGATTTGCATTTTTGTGTTCAACAAATGTTTTTATTAAGCAAATGTGAGGTATTGGCACGTAACGATTACGGGAATAAGATTATCAAAAAATATGGCTCTTTTAACGTGACAAGGCATGTTTGAAAAACGTATGACCTCAGAATAAGGTGAAATTATGGAGGTGTGAATATTGCAAATTGCATTGACTAAAAAACTAACAGATGCCCTGAGAGTAAAGCCTCCGGCTACCGACGAGACCATCAATTCTCTGTTTACATGGACAGCAAATTGGACCACGGTATGGGACAATCGTAGAGTAGAGGACATGCTAGTCCTAGTAAATAATGCTACACGCTTTACCGTGGCAATTTATCAGGTCAAACGGAAGGAATTGAAAAATGTAGAGAAATTGATGAGGGTTGCTATTGTAAACACGCTTCTTTCAATGAATCTGAATCCAGAGCTTGTAAATGAATATATGCGATTGGCGGGCGAATTGGAGTTTGTGAGAAACAACAGTAGACAAGCAGCGGCCTGGGTGACAAAGGCAGGACTGGAATGTGCCTTTCATGTTGGACGAGAATATAATGACATTGCGAAAATATACTGTGATACATTGGGAGCTTCATCAAATTATAGAATCGTCAACTACTCTGGGAACACAAATAATGGTTTCTATCCATATGAAGCAATGGTCGAGGCATTGACAGAACTAACGGGTATGCAGACATACAAATGTCGCGCGTTTGAACTGATGATAAGCCTTGATCTGGAAGTATATAAGGCAGAGCGGAGGCTTATCGTTCCTGCGGATATGAAATTTGCGCAATTTCACAAGGTGTTACAGTATGTTTTCGACTGGAAGAACTATCACCTTTATGATTTCACTATCATTGATGAGAAGAGTAAAAAAACGGTATTTAGAATGGTTTCGACTGAGGAAGATTTGGAGTACGATGAAAGCGCTGTATTGATGGACGGACATACTCTGGCAGAATTTTTTCCGGAGCATAAGCATATGTTTTATACCTATGATATGGGGGATAACTGGGAACATATCATTCAGCTGGTTCGAGTGATTGAAGAATATGACGGTGAGTTGCCGTATCTACTGGAAGCAAGTGGACAAACACCACCGGAAGATGTTGGCGGTGTAGGTGGTTTTGTAAGTTTCAGAGAGATTATGCTAAATACTGAACATCCTGAATACGCAGAAATGAAAGAATGGTCGAGGTACTGGACGCCGGAGCTTAGAGAATGGGAAAGAAAGTCCAAGGTCATTCATATCAAGCGGAGGTGATTTATATGATAAATATTAAGCCGTCAGCTACAATCCCTAAAAACTACAATGAAATTTCCGAACTTTGCAAACGCTCAGGAGAACCGGTTTATCTGACGAAAAACGGCGAGGGTGATCTCGTGGTCATGGATATTGAAACCTTTGCACGAAGAGAAAGCATGCTCCGACTACGGGAAAATCTTATTGCTGCGTAGGAAGATAGGATGAACGGAAAGTCCGGTCATTCCATTGAAGAAGTATCCACATAGAAGCTAAATGCTGATAAGCATTAAAAATGCAGCCAAATTGACGATCTAAAGAAATTAAGGTATAATATCTTTAGATTTACTCAAGGAGGTAAATGCTATGCCAAATATAAAATCCAGTACAGACCTGCGTAACAATTATAACGATATCTCTACCTTCTGTCATGAAAGCCGCGAACCTGTTTTTATCACCAAAAATGGACAGGGAGATTTGGCGGTCATGAGCATTGAGACTTATGAAATGCTCAGTGGCAAGCTGGAAATCTATCGACTGCTTGACGAAGGGAGAGCTGCTGTCAAAGCTGGAAAGAAACGCCCGCTGCACGAGGTCATGAAGGATATCAAACGGGGTATCACCGATGGCGAAATATAGAGTGGACGTGTCCGAACCTGCCGAAAATGATCTCAGGGATATTGTACGGTATATTGCTTCTCAGCTTTCTGCCCCTGTATCGGCGCTCCATATGATGGAGCTTCTCGAAAAGGCAATGTCAGGGCTGTCCGATATACCGCAGCGCTGTCCTTTTGTAGCAGATGAACGTCTATCCCAAATGGAATACAGGAAGTTATCCGTAAAAAACTACGTAGTGTTTTTTTCAATTGATGAGAAGAACAAGGTGGTTGATGTCGAAAGAATTTTGTACGGCAGACGTGATTGGCTCAGAATTTTATAATTTGTATAGTAACAGGGCTGTTCTCAGCACTTCAGCTTTTACTACAGCCACCCCCTTGAATTTACTGGTATTTTTACTGAATTAAAAAGTGTATCAAATTCGGAGTTTTTTATAGCTTTTGTCAGGCCCCCTTTTTGTTAAAATCAGAAGGGGAAGAGAGGGCAAAATGCGCAAAAAATACTTCGTGAAATTAGTAAATTATATTAAGAATGCCTACCACCTTGGGCGTGGTTCGAATAAACTGTTTGACAAAAGAGCGAATCAAACTTACAGCACAGCGCAAACTATTATGCCTGTGCTTTTTGGTTTTTTGCTGAGGAAACTAAAATCATGGGGTAGGAAAAGGTGTATATTTTTTCAATAAAAATTAGACAAATGGGGAGGATAATTCAGAGGGTAATAGAAATTTATAATAATAGGTTGTGCAATTTAGACAGAGCCTGAATTGCTGGATTATTTATAAATAACTTATTATCCTGTAGTTAAGAGGAGGAATACTAATGGTATGGAATGCAGAACTTTATGATATGTTTGGAAAGGAAAGATTACAACCAACATTAGATTTATTAAATCGCATCCCGGATGGAAATTATTTAAGGATTATTGATATTGGTTGTGGAACAGGAATGAGCACATTACCATTAGTGCAAAGGTTTAATTGTGCAAAAGTAATTGGAGTGGACTATTCTAAGGAGATGCTTCAAAAGGCTAAGTTAATTTCACAGAAAGTAAAATGGGTACAAAGAGATTGTAGTAAGTCTCTTGATGATATGGGAGATTTTGATTTAGTTTTTTCAAATGCGTTTTTACAATGGTTACAGAATCAAGAAGAATTTATATATAATATTTATAAAATACTAAATCAAGATGGTATATTTGCATTACAAGTACCTAATTATGATAATATGCCAATTAAGAAATGTGCTGATAGATTAGTAAGATCTTATGGCAATCGTTTAGAAGAAGTTGAAAAGAAAATGTGCCATAATAAGTCCTTAAATGAATATTATGACATATTATGTGATCATTTTAGTGATGTAGAAATTTGGCAAACTAATTATTCTCATGTAATGAATAATTATGAAGAAATTGTAGATTTCATTAGTTCGACAGGGATTAGACCATACTTAGAAATAATGGATATAGGCGAACAAAATCAATTTAAGAATTATCTTAAAGAGGAAATCAAAAAGGAATATACAGTCCAAAAAAATGGTAAAATTATTTTTACATTTGAGCGTATAGAATTTATAGCTAGAAAGTAAAAAGATGTATTTTTATAAAACGGTCTTTAAAATTTTCTCCGACCATGAATTTGATCCTGAAGCAACTATTAGAAATTTCCGAATAGTTCAAATTGAAGGATCACGCCAAGTGTGGATAAATCGATTGGAAATGCTGAACATAACTTGCTGGAACTAAGATAGATATTTAGTGAATTTAACACAGAAAAATGAGGTGAATAGTATGAAAAAAGTATTTGTTATGTTGTTATCCGTTTTGATTATAATGCTGTGTGGTTGCAATGATGGCATAAAAGGCCCTAATTCCGATATAAGCCCTAATTCCAATATGAGTGAAGATGATAATAAATATCAGGAAAATACCTCATTAACATTGACCTACCCAATTGTTGATACTGGCATTACGGATAGTTACAGCGATGTAGCTGTTATTACTAAGCCGAAACAAGATGACCTATTTTATGGACAGGATTCCAATTACACTGGAAACGAGC
>JBAYAL010000133.1:0-5178 GCA_041669825.1 Eubacteriales bacterium
CCTGATACCGATCTCCAATCAGTTACAGTCCTTGTCTTTCCATCCCCATCTCTTTCAATCCGATTCTTTCCGCCGCTCCCCGTATATGCTGAAATAGCTACCGCATCATATGTCCAAAAGGGCAGATACATTCCTTTTAATTCACCCCCACCACACTTTTTCTTAAAGTCACTGGGTGCAAACCATCTTGATTTTACCCATTCTTTGAATTTTTGCCCAGCTTCAATTTTATCGACCTTAAACGGAATAATTCCTTCCGGTGGTATTCCCCCCGCTTGTTTCACAGTAGCTACTTGGGTTGAGGCACACATTGGGCAAGTTGTTGCTATCTGAGACTCCTCAAAGGTAATTTGACAACCACAGTTTTGGCAGTGCACTACAGCTACACCCTCAAAAGCAACCGTGCTTTCTTCTCTCTTAGAATACTGGCTAAAATCATATTCCTTAACAGTTTCTGCCAATGCCTCGATCGCGCTTTCCGCTTTACAAGATGAACACCTAAATTTTTTGCTCCCGATATCGTATTTTATTACCCCGCCACAATTGGCACAGACAAATGTTTTGGTCTCTACAGCCACCTGTTCAGTGGCTACCTTTGCTTCCGCCTCCATAAATACTCCTCCATTTCATATATTTCATATTCTTTAAAATATGTATGTACAATACAACAAACCGTTATTGCACAATCATTTGCATTATAGATTAAAAACTTATCAAAACCAATCACCAACGTTGATTTTTTTTTGGTAGTATCATTAAACACGAGTATGAATACAGTGGAAAACTTGGTTTTTCGATTCGCAGAAATCCATTACTATCATAAACTGATTTACACTCCTAACTAAGCTTATCCATCATTTATCAAGCATCCACAATGCTCCCAAAATTACGAGTTTAGGTCTCAAACAAAATTTTACAAATCCAATAAGCAATATTTTTTTTACACAACTCACCTACAACTACAAGCCCATTCAAGTTTTTGCACAACTCACCAATAAGTGCAGGGAAAATCATGTCCTTGGTACAAAAAAACATTGCAATGATAGTGCAACAATATGGGATAGCATAGTATTTTATAGCCGAAAACGCAGCCTTTAAGAGTAGTGTTATTTTCTAGATCCTCACAAAATAACTCTCACTTTAAAAACTCCACTTTCAGCCGTAAAAGAGCATAACCCTCTGTTTTTTTGTATGATAGCAGCAATGCTTTTTGTTCCAAAGCCATGGTTTTCTATCGTACTTGTGGGCATATCCTCTGCGAATTCGACCTCACCGATGAAATTGTTTGCAATTTCAATCAACAACTTATCATTTTTAAACCTGCAACTAATATTTATTCTTCTTTCATTTATATCTTTGATCTTCATACAAGCATTAATCGCGTTTTCTATAGCATTGGATAGAATGATGCACAAATCCATATCAGACACTTCACAGTTCTCTGGAATATCCACATAAGATTCTACCATAATTTTTTCCTGTTTTGCCCTATTGATATATTGAGATAGGATTAAATTCACTGTATTGTTATCGCAATATTTTAGTGTCACTGTATCCTCTATGTTTTTTTCAATATCAGTGATATATTTTTTTGTTTCAGCTATTTTTTTGTCGTCCAAAAATCCGCTAATCAACTGTAAGTGATGACGCAGATCATGACGATAAATCATTGCTTTTTCTTCTGATTCTTGCAATGTTTCAGAGCGATCCAATAATGCAGACACCTGAATTGCTAATATATTCTGTTCGTTTGCCACAATAAACTGTTCTCTAGTTTGCTTAAAATGACGCAAAATTAACATGTAAGCTGCAATAATCATAATAGCAACTACCATATCAATCCATAAAACAGGTGCCTCCCTCACGAGCTCTACGTCATATCTTCCAAGTGAATAAGTAAAGGCATTATATGAAAGCGGAATCAAGCAAAATATTGCCCAACCTTTTTTTGTATTGCGCAGCATATAAAGAAATAAGGGACGAAAATACTTATAAACAATAAGCGTAATAGGCAGATACAGAAGCAAGCAAGCAACACTGAGTAGCACGCCATTATAGCCTAAAAATACCGTAATAATATCCCCTATCAAAATGGGAGGAGAGCATAAAACAATGACTGTTAAAAGAACAAATAAGAGTTTTATTCCTTTATACTTCGAAACAAACCAGAATCCTATAAATAGTGGAATCTGTACAAAAACAGGGTAAAAGATCATGAAACTTGGATATCCCAAGCCAAACCATACAAACCCACCAACGACAAGTAAGATGATCATCAATAGCCCCATTATGTAACTACCCTTATTTCGCTTAATCTCAAAATCCAAAAGCACAATCATCAAAATGATACTATACCCAATGGTAACAAAAAATTCTATCAAATCCATCATTGCTTGATTCCTCCATTATGCCGACAATCTATTGGTTATTGTCATTAGTTAAATTTTTAACGTTTAATACAACGTCAACTTTTAACCATTTTGAGCAATAACAAATTCATAGGTTTTTCCAGATAGTGTTTTCCATACAATCTTTTCAGAGGGAATCCCATCTGGCAAATATGTTTTGATAACAATCGTTTGATTGGTTAACTTATCAAATTTATTAATAATGCTTTTTTCAACCAAGGCATTTTCTTTCTCGTCCCATACTAACTCGACATGTTTAAAATCCTTAATTTCACCCTCTACAATAAATTCAATAAATTCCCCCTCCATTAAGCCATTTAGTATTATGGTGTTTTTATCTTTTAACGAATCTGGCTCTTCATAATAGGTATTGATTACAACTTTAGATTTAATGTTATTTTGAATATCATCTTTGCTTTCAAAAACGAAATTATCTTGCTTCTGAACCTCTTGTTCTTTTGTTATTTGATTTTGAACTGGTTTACTGGAATCCTCTTTGTCTTTTATACTGTTGTCCGAACAACCAACAGTAAGTATTAAAATCAATAATAATAACCCTATTGTTTTTTTCATTTTAACATTTCCTTTCTCATCCAGTTCCACTGGTCATGTCTATCATTGACTCTTACACTAGTATTCTAATTAGACAAAGACTGTGGTTATAAGCATCCTCGTTAATTTATAAACAGGTGCATGCTCAGAAAATAAATGACCATGCACCTGTTTAACGTTGCCGAATTACAAACGAATAGAATTCTTACTAAGCCCCAAGAAACCGAATTCTTTTTTAAGTATTAACCCAATATTAGGAATTCCAGAAACTTACCATCAGTTTCACATAATTTAATAAATTCAACATCTTTGTTTTTTTGCAGCCTTATTTAATATTTATACTTTCAATACAAGCATCTTGGTTTTGTGCAAGTGAGCCGTCTGTATTATCACTTCCATAAAACAAATTGACAACATAATTCTTCTCGCCATCAGTAATCATAATTAATGCACCAATAACATCATTACCTTTTGTTGTAGTGAGAGAAAATGTAGATACAAGAGCTTCTTTACCGTTGATTTGTTTACCATTTTCAAAGCTTTTAATTACAACATTTTTATAATTACTTTGGTATGTTGCTAATACATTTTCCTCTTTCCAGCTAGAGAGTGGGGTACCGCCAATATCTGCTACTCCAAACGATGCAACATCAGCTGTTTCCGTGTTAGCATACATACCACCCTCTTGCACTGCCATATCACTTGGAAGCTTCATGCTAATGCCTTGATCTGTCGTGACATCAACTAAGCTTATTGTTGGAGTTGTGTCTCCTCCACAGCCAGCAAAACTAAGTGTCATAACCAATACGAGTGTAAGTAAAAATAGTTTTTTCATAGAACCCATCCCCTTGATTTTTTTTGTTTTAATATTCATTGTTAGTCTCCTCTCTTTCGTTATCTTCAATTAATTTTAACTATTTTATTATATCGTTAAAATGGTTTGAAAAACATAAATCTGCATGAGATGTCTGTTTTATGTCATGAACTGTAAGAAAGCCTTATTATTAATAAAATTATTGCTTTAATAATAAGGTTCACATTTATTTGCAACTTTTTCATGCTATAATTAATTTATATATTAATTACAGTATGAGGTTTTTATGATAAAAATTGCATTATGTGATGACAATAACATTGAATTATTACAAATAAAACAAATCGTAGAAGAATTTAAGTCTTCTTATATTTCTAAATATATTATTAAATGCCACACCTTTCTTAACGGCATTGATTTGCTTAGTGCCATGGAAAACGGTATAAGCTACGATATTATAATTTTAGATATTGTAATGCCTTTGATAACAGGTATTGATGTAGCGACTGAAATTAGAAAGAAAAACAACATTTCTAAAATTATATTTCTTACCTCATCACGAGAGTTTGCTATTGATTCTTATAAAGTAGATGCTTTCCACTATCTTTTAAAACCAATAAAAGACGAAGCGCTTATGCTTATTTTAGAAAAGGCTTGTGCTGATATTGTTTACATTAAAGAAAAAGGAATTATTGTAAAAACAAAAACGTGTTTAGTAAAAGTTTTTTTACATAATCTTGAATTTACCGAAATTTCAGGGAGGAAATTATGTTTTCATTTATCAAACGGTAAAGTTCTGGAAACCCTAGGTACCATGAACCACATTGAAAAAGACTTGCTTAGCAATAAGCAATTTTTTAAACCCCACCGCTCTTTTATTATAAATATGGACCATGTTCACTGTATAACCGATAAAAATATTATCACTCCTTCTAATAAGCTTGTTCCAATTTCAAGAGAAAATTATAAGATTTTTAAACAGACATATTTTGATTATTCATTTGCAGGGTATAAAGATCCATAAACTTAAAATACTTACACAGCACAATTTATTACTTTGAAGATTTACTAGAAGTTAAATTCTTGATAAAATTTCTCCACCAGACCTATATCCAACAATATTTACTTAATACTGTTTTTATCTACCAATCTATCCCTTCACAAATATTTACATCTTTTATACCCTTAAAACGTGAGAATAAGCATTAATTTACGAAAAATGCACCCCCTCACAGTGAAGGAAGTGCACGATTATATATTAGGTATCGAATTTTTTTGTTAAATATAGATAGTAATTATCCACAGAAACTAAAAAAATCACTGGATTATTTTTAAAAAACTTATATCGTTTTTAAATTCCTTATAGATGTCTATATTTATGTCTTACAATATAAGCTAAAGTAC
>JBAYAL010000134.1:0-5175 GCA_041669825.1 Eubacteriales bacterium
ACACCCAGTTCAGCTGCCATCAAAGATGCAAGATGTGATACTTCAATTGAATGTTGCAGTACGTTTTGTCCGTAACTAGTTCTAAATTTCAAACGTCCTAACAAACGGATTAGCTCAGGATGCAATCCATGGACTCCCGTCTCAAAAGTCGCTTGTTCTCCTTCTTCACGAATATTCTGTTCCACTTCTTTTTTGGATTTCTCTACCATTTCTTCTATTCTAGCTGGATGAATACGACCATCCAAAATAAGTTTTTCAAGTGCTAACCTGGCTACTTCTCTCCTTATAGGATCAAAACCAGATAAAATAACTGCTTCAGGCGTATCGTCGATTATCAGATCAATCCCTGTTAATGTTTCTAGTGCTCTGATATTTCTACCTTCTCGCCCAATAATTCTACCTTTCATTTCGTCATTAGGCAAAGCAACTACAGATACAGTGATTTCTGCAACATAATCTGCAGCACAACGATATATTGCCAATGATATAATATCTTTGGCCCGTTTTTCTGCCTCTTCCTTGGCCCGGGTCTCAATTTCTTTAATCATAAGTGCTGACTTATGACGAACCTCTTCTTCCACATTCTTTAAAAGAAGTTCTTTAGCTTCCTCTGGTGTCATACCAGATAATCTTTCTAGTTCATCTACCTGTTGGTTTATCAACTCTGACAATTCACTTTTTTGCTTTTCAACTTCAGCATCTTTGCGCTGTAATGCATCCTCTTTGCGCTCTAATGCCTCTATTTTTCTTTCTAATGATTCTTCTTTTTGCTGATGACGTCGTTCCAAACGCTGTACTTCATTTCTTCTTTCTCGCGTTTCTTTCTCCACATCATTACGAATACGCATTACTTCTTCTTTTGCTACTACTATTGCTTCCCTTTTTTTTGCTTCTGCATCATTTTCAGCACTCTTAATAATCCTATTTGCTTCAATTTCAGCAGAGCCAATACTCTTCTCAGCAATATTTTTACGAACCAACCAACCTGCCAAACAACCAATTACTAAAGCTATTAATACAGAAATTACCGTTACTAGAAAAGATCCTTCCACTTACTTTCACCTCCTTATTACTAGTTTTATATAAACATACAAAAAAAAACTGGTAAGACCAGTCTCTATAATGCCTAACCTAAAAAAATACATATTTCCCTTAAATTAGCAATTCGTTGATAGCCTTACTATTACTAATAAATAAACTTTTTTGCTTATATATATTAAGCTGTATACGCAAAAAATATATATTAAGAGAAAACCTTTAAAGGTTATCTATTTGAGACAAATCTAATTATCACTAGTTTAAATAAATGTGCAAATAAAGTCAAGTAACCACCACATAGAAATAGAAATGGAATCATACTAATACGTTACCATTTCTACTTATTTTATCATTTTTCAGCTACTAAGAATATTATTCTACATTAACTTAGTTTATAAATTCACAGACCCGTTTTACAATTGAATAATTATATCCTTTTTTAAGAAGCTTTTCCCCTGTTTTTTTCTTTAGTAGTATTTCACGAGGAATATTTTGGTATGTTTTCTGATTCTTATACTTCTTTTCCCATTTATTAGCCTCTTCGGAGAATATTTGACAGGCTATTCGCTTGCAATTTTCCAATTCCTTTTCTTCAGAATACATTTGATTTAAAACTAGCTCAACTATCTCTTTATCTATCCCAGATTTCAATAATTCAAATCTGATAAACATTCTTGAATATTTATCAGATTTAATTCTGCAATATTCTCTAGCATAATTGTCGTCGTTTACATAATTCCAAGACTTAAGTTTTAGCAAAGTCTCTTCAATTTCCTCGGGCTCAAATCCTTTTGCCTTGAGCTTGGTTTCTAATTGAAAAGCTGTCATCTGCCTTCTCTCTAAATATTTAAAAGCAGTCCCCATAATATTACTCATTTATGGTATCTACTCCTCAGTACTAATTTCAGTATCGTCCGGTTTCGGAGTTTCATCAGGTTTAGTAAAAATCATTGCGCGAATCTTAGTTTCAATTTCATTAGCAATATCAGGATTCTGACGCAAAAAATCTTTAGCATTTTCCCTTCCTTGCCCAAGCCTTTCTCCGTTATAAGAATACCAAGAACCTGATTTTACAACTAATTCTATTTCTGAACCTACATCAATGATATTTCCTTCTTTAGAAATACCTAGTCCATAAATAATATCAAACTCCGCAGTGTTGAAAGGAGGAGCAACTTTATTTTTAACAATTTTTACTCGTGTTCGATTGCCTATTAAATCCTGTCCTTGTTTTATTACATCCTGTTTTTTTACTTCCATTCTTACTGATGCATAAAATTTCAAGGCTCTACCACCAGTTGTAACTTCAGGGTTACCAAACATTACCCCTACTTTTTCTCTAATCTGATTAATAAAAATTACACAAGTGTGACTCTTGCTTATTGCCCCAGTAAGTTTTCTTAAGGCTTGAGACATCAAACGAGCATGGAGACCCACATGGGAATCTCCCATTTCTCCTTCTATCTCCGCCCTTGGTACAAGCGCCGCAACTGAATCAATAACTACAACATCAACAGCATTACTACGAACTAAAGCCTCACATATTTCTAAAGCCTGTTCTCCTGTATCTGGCTGAGAAACAAGCAAATCATCAATATTCGTTCCTAAAGCATGTGCATAGACAGGGTCTAGAGCATGCTCAGCATCAATAAAAGCGGCTACTCCTCCTAATTTCTGGGCTTCAGCAATTATGTGAAGTGCTACCGTTGTCTTGCCTGATGACTCAGGTCCATATATTTCAATAACTCTCCCTCTAGGCACTCCCCCAATTCCAAGCGCCCTATCAATTGCGATTGAACCTGTAGGGATTACTTCTACAGCCATTTTAGCTGAATTCTCTCCGAGCCTCATTATAGAACCTTTTCCAAACTGTTTTTCAATCTGAGTGAGAGCCATATCCAGAGCTTTTAATTTATCTACACTTGCCATTCTTTTTCCTCCTATATTATTATCAATTAGCATATACACAAAACATATGTTCGATTATATTATACTTTTTATTTTATCTAATTGTCAATTGAAATATGATTATTTTTCCATTTATATACAATTTTACTCAATCTAGAGTTTAAGACACAATTGCCTAAAATATTTATTTAGTATTTTCTAAAAGAAAATTGTGCCAAAATATAGCTTATAGTCAGACAAAATACTCTAATATGACTGTCATCAAACTACGGTAAATAATCTTATTCTTCCAAACTTAATAAATAACGTCTAAGCATGTCTAACGCACTTTCCACAGTCATATTTCTTACTGACTGCCTATTTCCAACAAACTGAAATCTCTGAACCGTTGTTATACCACAAGAGGCCAAAGCAATATACACAAGCCCCACCGGTTTATCAAGGCTTCCCCCTCCAGGACCTGCTACACCAGTTACTGCGATAGCTATATCTGTATTTAAAGCTATTTTTACCCCTTCTGCCATTTCTCTAGCTACAATCTTACTAACTGCTCCAAATTTTTCAAGACTTTCTAAATTTACTCCAAGCAATTTTTCCTTTACAAAGTTAGAATAACTAACAACTCCACCAAGATAATAATCAGAACTTCCAGCTTCATTTGTTATGGTTCCACCCAACAAGCCTCCTGTACATGATTCAGCGGTAGAAAGCGTTATATTATGTTTTTTCAGCATTTTGCCGATTTCTCCAGCATGTGTACCCTCATCACAGGTGAAAATGTGTTTTCCCAACGTTTTTCTTAACCTATCCTCAGCTTCTCCCAAAACCTGTAATGCTTTCTGTTCCTTTGAAGATCTAAATACTATACGCAAATCCATATATGTATGTTTGTCAAGGAGAGTAATATTATAATCCATCTTTTCTTTTTCAATCAATTTATCCAGTTCTGATTCTTCCAACCCAAAAACCTTTAGGGTTTTAGAATACATTTTATTATCAATATTATTGAATTTATTCTTTAACTCTGGGATAACAAAATTATTAAACATTTGCTCAGTTTCCACTGGAGGACCTGGGAGCAAAATGATAATTTTACCTTTATTTTCGATAAATGCTCCAGGCGCAGTCCCTGAAATATTAGGAAGAATTTTTGACCCTTGAGGAAAATAGGCTTGTTTTTCAAAACCTACTGGAATTTTTGATTCACATGGATAAAAATTCTTTATTTTTCCAATACTCTCACGGTCTAATACCATCTCTAAATTCAGTACTTCCGCCAGTATCTCTTTAGTCATATCGTCTTTAGTAGGACCAAGTCCTCCAGATACAACCAACATATTTGTCCGAAGCAAAGCTTGTTCTAACACATTTTTCAATCTAATCCTATTGTCTCCAACTGTAGTATGGTAAGCGACTTCAATCCCTAAACCAGATAATTGTTCTGTCAAATAATATGCACTCGTATTCAAAGTTCTTCCAAGTAATAGCTCTGTACCAGTTGATACTATTTCAGCATTCAATCAAACCACTCTCCCAACTAATTTAATAAACTTTAATATAAATTATGGCACCCAAATTTAAAACTTATCCCTTAAAATCCCATTACAACTACTACAAATAATGGAAAATAACCTTATTAAAGTATTTCCACCAAGCAAAGTACACACCTTTACTGCTGATTTGTTTTGTAGAACCTAAGGTGAAATAACCTAAGCAAGTAAATCCTTGAGTATCGTTAAGTGATGCCACCATGCACTTAACGACCATGTATGGTCTATAGAAATAAATCCCGAAATAATAATCAGATTGGATCTGATATTAATCAGGATAATTTCTAGAACCTTAGCATTACTTCCAAATAGACATACTAATACTAGCGAAATTAATTATATTATTTTTTATTCAGAAGGTGTCTTGATTTGAAAATATAATCTACTCCTGAAATTATTGTCATAATAAGTGCAATGTAAAGCATTGGCTGTCCAATCGGTATATTAAAATATGAAAATGGCCAATCATGTAAAAGAATGGCAGAAATAGCAACAACTTGAGTTACTGTTTTTATTTTCCCCAATTTACTAGCACTTATTACTACTCCGTCTGCAGCTGCAATTGCTCTCAAGCCCGTTACCGCAAATTCCCTTGCTAAAATAATCCATACGATCCAAGCATTGATTTCGCCCAATTCTACAAGTGCAATTAATGCTGCCGAAACGAGCAGCTTATCTG
>JBAYAL010000135.1:0-5158 GCA_041669825.1 Eubacteriales bacterium
GGGCTCAGGGAAGCGGGCTTAGATAAGCTAATGAGCGCGCCCAGTTTCTATCCTGACAATTCACGAGAAGTTAGTCAAAATCCTGAAGGAGGTTAATAAATGAATAAATGCATATATTTGAAGGGAATAGAACCACAACTTACCTTCAATTCAGGCGAACATATCATTCCAGCAGGAATAGGTGGGATAATGAAGTTGCCAAATGGGATAGTTAGTGATCAAGTTAATACTAAAGTATTTTCGCCCCTAGAATTGGACTTTATGAGAAACTCAATTATATCTCTACCCCGTCAATTTGATGGACCTGGTAAAAGAGGATCTTTTGTGCCAGAAAAAGCTAGTAAATCTAATATCCATATAATGGTTTCTAACGATGATGGATCACTGAATTTAGGTTATATTAAGTTAGCAAAACCTTATTTAATACCTCAGGTAAGAGTGTGTCCTAGTGAGAGTGTTCATATTATTTTTGATAAAACTGAAGGAGCTCCCAATCTACAAATTAAACAATTAACAAAGAATATGCAGGAATTTGATGGAAAATATCAAGAAATAAATGATGATAGAATTTCTGTTGATGATTTTTTGCTTGGAACAGATAATGATAGATGGTATCTCGCTAAAAATCCGAACAGGGAAATAACTAATTTGTTAGAAATAGTGGATAAGATAATAAATTCTGTAGATTCCGAAAATATCGAACCCGGATTTCAATCTTCCCAGATGACAAGCCACCAATCAATGGCTTTTAATATTGAAAGTTATTTTAGGGTTTGTGCTAAAATTGTATTTAATTTTTTAGCATTATCAAAAGGACAAGATTTTGTACTTAAAGAGGAGTTTGATCTGATTAGAGGTTGGATCTTGAATGGTGGAGAAAATGAGTTTGTTCAACTCATGGATAAAGAGGGAAAACCAGAGTTTTTAGAGCAAATTCCATTTCCTCACTTATCTCATAAAATATTGATTACTGAGTCTAAAGATAAGTTGTTTGGAATTATTAGCTTCTATGGAGCAAACTTTGAAGCTGTAGTAAAATTAGCAGAAAATATAACGTTGAATGATTTTGTTTTAGATGGCTTTATTTGTGACTGGAAAAACAAAAAAGAGTATCGTCTGGTGGAATTTATAAGTAGTCTGGGAGGATCATCGGACTTCGCCTAACTTATTAGAAATTTATGATGTTCTTAAACACAGAAAAAGCCAAAGATAAAAATCAATGATCTAATAAAAAGTAATAATTCAACTTTACATACTGAACATCATGAATCTCATGTTGTACTAAACCGTTACCAAACGGCAATTTGTCTATGGGAATTCAATCTTTCGTATTTAGGCAAAATGTTTTGAAATAAGAGTACTGTTACAATATTATTTCAATTTTGAAGTAATAAAATATAGTAAAAACTTCTAAATGGGTATAATTTCCCCCTCCCCAAATAGGGTAATTTATAAAATATATTAAGTTATAAGGAAATTATGGACTTGCAGCTAAATGATTTGGAATAACAAAAGTAATAATATGAGTACTGCCACAATTGGGACAGGTTCTAATTTTTTTAGGTGTTTTACTCTTTGTTTTGGGTGGTTTGCTTCCAGTAAGAATAATACATTTCAAAAGTTTGGTCTTTATATTTCTACTGCAAAGTAAACCATAATGACGAATCTTAACAAATCCATTTGGGAGTACGTGAAGAAGATAGTATTTTCAGGAAAAACTAACAGATTTACCGTAAAATGATTTAATCCTGGAATGTTTGATTGTTTGTGTTGAGAAACCACGGAGCTCCATTTCACAATTCATTAATTGAAGGTGAGAAGAAAGAACTTGGAAGTTTTTAGACATAAAAATTCATCCTTTCAAATTATTAGATTATTTAAAAAGGATGAAGTTTTATCTGATTTATAAAAAGCCACCGCGTAGCGGTTTAGTACAACAATGAATTCCCAAAATCTAGGAAAATATGAATGTAATAACCAGACTTTGGGAATTCGCAGAACGTTATGTGAAATATGACCAAGGGGGAGAGTTTTGTTGCATTTTATTGATATTGCTAATCTTACGAGAAAAGAAAAGAAGATCGCAAAAGAAATCGATGACTATAGAAATTTCTACAATTTGATAGAGTTAGTAGAATACTTTGAGCCAGTGTTATTAACTGAAATTAACAATACAAAAAAGACCGATAAAATGTCCCTTATAATATCTGAACCAGGTGATATTAATTGCTGGATCCTTGGACTAAGTCAAAATTGTATTGTTAAGATGAAAAATCTTGAAGAAGCTGTTGTAACGCTTATGAATAAAGGTGATTTATATTCAGCAGCTATACTTATTAGGCATCATATGGAATTAGCTGGCTTAATATGCTTAGCTCTTGAAGTTCTTCGAGATGGAGATAACGAAAAATTACAACGTTTTATTTCGAAGACTTTTTATGGAGCATCTTATTATAATAACCCGCGGCTCCGAGAAAGTGATGATGCATTTTTTAGAACGGAAACTCCAACTGTCTCAGCTATGATCCGAGCACTTGATAGCTTTTTGAAATTGAACAGCGAGAATAAATTGGACGAGAATCTTTGTGCCCATAACTATGCCTTCTTTAGTCAGTTCTCACATCCAAGTTTTGATTCATCATCATTTTTTGTTGACTCAAGGAAATTGGAACAAGGACATACAATACAATTTCGTTGGAAACCTAATTATGGGCAAACTGGTGTTTATTCAACTTTAACGGCTTTGAAACAGAATCTTCAAATTGGCCTTGCTAGTTACTTCATATTTACAGCATATCATTTTACGCACGAGAAGGTATATTGTAATGAAGATAATATAGCAATTTCATATGAGATTTTAACGGGAAAGAACCCTGAATAATAGTCAGGAAGCTGGTTGTAAGTGGTAAACTAAAAACATGAGATTTTGGAAAATAATAACCCTGAATAATTTCCAAATATAATAAAATATGCAAGTAATAACCATACTTTAAAACTTTGCAAACCGTTCTACTGCATATCGTGTAAAGGGCGCACCGTTAATGGCACAGACCAAAAAACTGGTAGTATTACTGCACAGTAATAACAAAATGTGGATTTGTTAAAATTTGTATTTAATCAAATATATTACAAGGAGGAAAATATAACTATGGAAAAACAATTTGAAGAGTATTTAATAAATAATGGATATAAACAAACTACTCCAAGTGGTAATCCTAGCACAGTTTATAATTATATCAAAAGGATTGATAATATTTGTGAATGGGAGAATATTACTTGGGAACAACTGGCTAATAATATACAAATAATTCTACCTCAATATGATATTGAAGGTATAAAAGAAGATTTGGGCAAAAAGTCGCATAGTTCAGTAATTAATGCTTTGAGACGTTTTTCAGAATTTGTAATCCATAATCTTTAAAAGAGAAGATAAAATTAAAGTATAACATTCAGGAGATATGAGCTATTTTGATGATGAATATAATGAGTTATGACGTATTATTTTTATAATGTGACGATAATTGGACGTATGGTTCAAGGATCAACCGTACACAGACTGTGTAAAAACTAAGGAAATAATATGTAAATATGGTATAATTAAGTAGTATATATAGCTATGTAAGAAGATTAATTATGCCATATAAAAGAAGAATAAATCGAGGACAAGTGATATTATTCTCGGGAACAATGGACAATTGTTTAACTGAGGAGAATGAAATTTAGCTGACATTATCATATCGGAAATAAATATTGGGAATTAAGGATTTTTTAATATCTTATCATGTCCGCCGATATTTCTAAGAAGGATTCCATCTTGATAATATTGCCATGTCATACAATAATTCATTATTATACTTGCTTCATAAATATCAGAGGAACCCTTAATTTTCTTGGTTCTTAGTGAAAGATGTTTAGAATTTTTCTCCATCAATTCAAGCTTGTTTTTCAAAGCTTTTTTAACATTTGGATGTAATAATTGTACTTTTTCTCTGAAGAGGTCGGAATAATAGAACTTCATAGGCCTAGATCCTTAAATAATTCATCTGTTGACTTAACAGACTTAATTTTGTCGGTTTCAATATCAGCTTGTATTTGTTTCTCTTCCTGTTGCCATTCCTTGGTCCAAAAGTAAGCTTGATTTTTAGGTATCCCAACAACCTGCGCTTCTACCGTGAACGTGAAACGTTACATTCACGATAATGTATCTAGAAATTATCAGGGGCTTGCCTTTTGGGGTGTCCCAGAATAGAATAGAGGCATATATACGTATAATATTACGGAATATTTTACGTATATATGATTTTTGCACCACTTTTTGAATATACTAAAGAGGAGAATATGAAAGTGGGTGTTTTAATGGACGATTCAATTCGTTTAAGACCTGATCAAATGATAAAAGCATCTGATGTAGCTAAAAAGTTTGGTAGAGCAAGGATAAGGGCCAAAGAGCTACCCCAATTTATTACTGAAAATGGAAATATTGATTCTGTTTTAATGGATTATGAGCATTATTTGAAAATGTACAATAGGCTTGTAGAATTAGAAGCGAAGGAAGATGCAAGAGTATTAAATGAGAGAATAGATCGATTAGAAAAAGATCCTACCCAAGGTATTCCTTGGCACTCAATTCGTCGTTCGGAGTAGAGGATGTTGGAAAAAAGATTTGATGTTAGACTAGATCCAGATGCATCAAAAGAGTACCGCAACTTAGACAATTCTGTAATTTCTGCTGTAAATAAGGCTATTGATGAACCCAAATATAGAGCTGATGAGGTAGGAAAACCACTAGGAAATAGGAGTTCTACTAAGTTAGCAGGCTGTAAAGAAATTAAACTATTTTTGCATTGGTAATACGCATAGTATTTCGTATTACCAATGCAAAAGTAGAAGTTCTGCAAATTGTCTACATTTTAGTTATAGAGGAAAGAAGTAACAACTTTGCTTTTAAATTGGCACATAAACGTTTAAAGGAATTTAAGAAACTTTCTAAAGACATTTTAACAAAAAAACTTAGAAATTCTAAAAAGTGGACTGTCCGAAAAAGGTAGCATTCTTTTGTTGCATTCTTTGGGGGCAACGCATTACCTGACTTACTAGAGATTTATGATATTCCTAAACACAGAAAAAACCAAAGATAAAAATCGATGACTTAATAAAA
>JBAYAL010000136.1:0-5151 GCA_041669825.1 Eubacteriales bacterium
ATACTTAATCGCACCACTCTTCGATCTCTTTTCTCTCTAATTCTTTCCACATAACCAGCTTTTTCAAGCCTGTCGCCTAGGTCCGTAGCAGTACTACAGGCTGAAGATATCTCTTTACACAGTTCTCCCATCGTGATTTTTCCTCTCTCATAAATTACATTTAAGACTTCAAACTGTTGTCGAGAAATATTTGTTTCTTCAGCATACTGTTCCTTTTGCCTATATAGCGAAGTACACATCCTTTGAAGCAAAATATCGAGGTGGCCTGCCAACTCCTTTGTATCTAGCATAGCAAACACTCCCGCCCCTTTGAATAATATTTTTAATATTTAAAATATTTTGTATAGAGTATTTTATCATATGGTAAGAATTAATTCTATACTTTTTTGTGATATTTTACTTTTTATTCCATTGACTCTATATTATACTTATTTAGTTAGCAAAAATATTAACTGAACTTGGTGACAAGACATCTTCGTTTTCATTAGAAAAATCACCGTTCATATTCGGAACTTCATTCTCTAATTCATAACCCTCCTGGCCAGTAACAAGAGGTTCGTTCGTCACAGGCCCACCGGAAAAACAAATGAGATCATCTCTAAATCTTAGATTATTAAGTTCTAGACCCCTATAAGCTTCCAATTCCTGCCCTTCTACTCTAATTTTTACAATTTCCACAGTTGAAAACTGACCAACAGTATTAATAAGACCATAAAGCGCAGTTTGAGCACTTACATTGCCATAAGGCTGTAAAAATTCTTTACTTAAATCAACTGTTGCCACTCCATTTTTAATATTAATATCCAAGAGAGTTGAGCTAGGATCAACCACTCCAAAACAATCCGAACTACTTACCAGAGGGCCCATCAACCATTGATTTACTGTTTCTCTGGCCAAGCTCAAAGTTTTAGGAATAGAACGTTGTTTCTCAACAAGATATTCTCCACTCTCATCTGCAAAATATAAATTAACTATTTGCTCTCCCTGGATATCAGTTGAAACAGAAACAACCTCTTCTTCACTTTTTTTATTAAGTAATTCCTCCAAAGAAGACTTACCATCCTCCTGTATAAGATTTCCAAGAATATCACAACCCACTAATTGCAATGCAACTAATACCAAAATACAGAAAATGAAAAGTATTTTAAATTTCCGCACAATATAATTATCCCCCTCTCAATTATTATTCAAAACAAAACAAAACAAAACTCTCATATCCCTATCTAATACAAGAATATGCTTTGTCCACAAAAATAGAATATATGAAAGGAGGATTTATTCATGAAATTACGAGCTCTTCTTGTTGACGACGAATCCCCTGCTCGCAAAGAACTTCGTTTTCTTCTACAATCTTTCCCTGATATTCAGATAGTAGGTGAAGCTGCTAATTCCCTTGAGGCCCTTGAACTAATAAATAACATGCAGTATTCCATAATCTTTCTGGACATCGATATGCCCGGACTAAATGGTCTTGACCTAGCCAGGCAACTTCTAGAAAAAGACAACCCCCCAGCAGTAATATTTACTACTGCCCACGAAGAATTTGCTTTTGAAGCTTTTAACGTACATGCCTATGATTACCTACTAAAACCTGTTAGTTCAAAACGTTTGGAAGAAGCCATTATTACGGTAAGAAAACGCTTAAAACAAGACTGTTCCACTCAACAAACAGCTTCAAAAAAAAGTAACCTGGACACTTCTTCTGTTACCAGAATGCTAACGGTGGTACCTGCCGAACAAAACGGCAAAACTATTTTAATTCACCCTGAAGAAATTATTTTTATTTCTACAGATAAAGACAAGATATATATTAAAACTGAAAACAAATCTTTTCTAACCCGTTTTACGCTCCGCGAGCTCGAAACCAGATTGGACCCCAAAATGTTTTTCCGTACTCACCGTTGCTATCTAGTAAACCTAAGGAAAATGCGAGAACTTGTTCCATATTTCAATGGAACCTACACCGTAATTGTCGAAGACCAAGAAAAAAGCGAAGTTCCCGTTAGCCGTACTCAAGCCAGGAAACTTAAGAATATTCTTGGTTTATAGGTAGCAAAAAAATAAGCAATTATTTCATTAATTTTAAGAAGAAGAAATCAAATTTTTCACTATTCTCTTTTTGTTTATTTTTATTAATGTCTAATTCCGCAACATTAATCATTTCCAAAGTTTGTTCCAAATTTATTTTAGCATTTTGATTTACGTCATAATTTTTAGGGGAACAATAATCAATAGGGACAGCCTTTTTTCCGTCCACTTCAATAGAAGTGGATTTTTCAATATTTACAAAACATAGTGGTGGAAAAAGGACACACCACCAATTTGCTCCTTCAGCCTTACCAATCTTAATTTTTACTGCTTCATATTCTCCAGCAGGAAGAACAATATTCCCATATGACTTCGAAGGGAAAGCAAACACTCCATAGTCAAAAACAACTGGGTAATCTTCTCCCCAATCTTTTACAACTTTTTCCGCATCCTTAATCAACTCAGGTTCAAGCTCTTTTAGTATCTTTCTAGACTCTTCTAGGGAAGAAGACTCAGCTAAAATTGGCGCTGATCTCTTTAAAATCACATCTCGGACAGCATATTTTAACTGCTGATCTTTATCTTCATCAGAGTTAGCAATAACATGAAATCTAATAAATTGATTAGATAAATCATATTTACTATTTTTTAAGCTACTACCATTTACCTTTGTTGTATATGTAACTACTAATAGTAACGCCAGAAAAGTACAACAAATTATCTTACTCATATTATTTGCTTTTTTTTCTGAGACTTTATTATTTACATTTTTTTCTGAGACCTTATTATTTACATTTTTTTCTGAGACCTTATTATTTTTTTTGATTCCAAACATTATTTTTCTCCCCTAACTTAAAATTATCTATATGGTAATTATTGCCATGTAGATAATTTTTAAACAGGGTCTTATTTTATTGTAAAAATAATAAGGATTCATAGAATCCCTTTTTCTCCATTTCATAGGAGGGTAATGTGAATCTTTACTATCAATCAATCTTTGAACTCCTCTATATCAGCACTATAGCTGGACTGGCAACCACCGCAGGTTGTCTCATCATACTTAAATTAGGAAACCCTACGGAGAGAGTTTTATCCATACTTCTCGCTGGTGCTGGAGGTGTTATGCTAGCAATTACCGTTCTAGATCTCATTCCAGCATCCTTAAGCCTGAAACAACCTATCCAATTTATAACGGGATATACTGCAGGTATTCTATTTATTGCCATAGCAGATAGAATACTTCACGCAACCCAAAAACAAATTCCTACAAACCGTCGCAACAAATTAAAACGATTAGGAATTCTAATAGCCTCTGGAATCGCAATTCACGACATTCCTGAAGGCATGGTTATTGCCGTCGGTCAGGAAGCAACAGGTAATATCGGAATGCTTATTGCCATAGGCATTGCTTTACATAATCTTCCCGAAGGAATGGCAACAACTACTCCACTAATAATGGCAGGAATCAATAAAACAAAAATCCTATTTCTTAACCTTGGAATTGCCATTTTCACCCCTATTGGGGCAATTCTCGGTTTTTTTGCCATGGAAAAAGCTAACGCTTCCCTAGCATTTTTTCTTGCCTTAGCTGGTGGAGCAATGAGTTGTCTAGTTTTTGCTCAGCTCTGGCCCCTCGCAAGAGAAAACAACCCGCGTTTTGCTCTAATAGGTGGAACTAGTGGTTTTATTATTTTCTTTTTTATATCTACTTTCCTACCCCATATCTAAAGCATCTTTTATTCTACTTTAAAACTCGAGCAGCATAATCCCCCATTGCCGCATAACCATCTTTGTTCGGATATTTACCATCATCGGAATATTCTTTCTTTATTACTGATTGCTCATCGAAAATAGCTTCATCAAAATCAAGAACCACTAGGCCCTTCTCCTTACCATACTGTATTTCCCACTGCCTATAAGTGTTTATTAATTCTTCCTGCCCTGGAAATAGCAATGGTAGCGCAATCACTGGGACAATATTATTAGCCTGGGATTTTTCAACCAGTGCTTTAAAATTCGTCTGATATTCTTCCAAGGAAATTTCCCTTAAGGCATCTCCTATACCTGATAAAATTATTACCTTACCTGGCTTTTCAGCCACTACATCCTCATCAAAGCGTTCCAAAAGGTCATCTGCATTCTGATAAGCCTTACCTGCATTCACAACCTCTACCTTTAATAATTCACCTAGTTTACTCGGCCATGAATCCTGCAATTCACCCGGATACCCAGAAGTAAAGGAATCTCCTAGACATACAATTTTAGGATTTACAGAATCTGAACTACTGTTACTAGTAGTAGTATCTCCCTCAGAAACAGGCTGGCTGACTGTCCCTGTTCCATTATTAGCACCCTCCAAAGACTGTTCAGTTTCATTTGAACCACTTATAACTGCAAATAAGCCTAAAATAAGTACTACTACTGCCAACAATACTGAAAACTGTATCAATCTTATTTCAAAACGATAAGTACGCACTCTTCATTCCTCCCTAACAATGATTTTTTCTACATTTTTTCTCTAATTCCTGCTTATAATCTTATATTTCTAACATGTTATTTTATAGTTAATTTTTTTTAAGGCACTTTAACTCATGTCTGTGCATAATTTATTAGAGAATAGGAGGTGCAACTATATTATGGATTACATCCCAAAAGCCCGCGAACTAGGCGAAGCACTACTAAACACTCCCCAATTCCAAGCATTAAAAGAAGCAGAAAACACAATCCAACAAGATGATAATACTTCCAAAGCTTTTCAGGAATATCAAGAAAAAGAACGCAATCTGCTCTCATCTCAGATGTTTGGTAAAATTATCCCTGAAAAAGAATCTCTAGCACTCATAGACCTTAAAGTACGTCTTATGAGCAAATATCCTACAATAAGAAAATTCTTTAACCTTCAGCAAGAATTTGAAAGAGTAATGGCTATAGTAAATCTTACCATAACTACAACAATATATGGTATCCCAAGTGTTGACCAGCTACCTTTTCCAGATGAAATAAAAGGACTTGCCGGCCAAATATTAGACAATATAAATGGGGACAACAAAACACCTACCATGGAAATCCCTTCTGACTTTAAACTACCTGGAAATTTTAGTCTTAGTGTTATTTTAAGGAAAA
>JBAYAL010000137.1:0-5147 GCA_041669825.1 Eubacteriales bacterium
AATTGTAACAAGATTAAAAACCTACTAGGGTGGCAACAAGAATACTGTACATTTGAACAAGGGCTTGAAGATACCATAAAATGGTATCTTCAGAACCAAAATAATCAATAAATAAAAAGAACCTAAAGTACCGTACCTATGCAAGTACGGTATTTTAGGTTCTTCCTAATTATCCAGATTGATAATCTATATAAAGTCCAAATCACACTCATCATTATGGCCTGAAAACTACAACCATTAAAGTATTAATTAATACTCCTGGGGCAATTCTCCAAGCTGTTCCAACGTAAATACAGGTCCATCAAGACATATATATTTTGAACCTATATTACATCTTCCACATTTACCAACTCCGCATTTCATACGCATTTCCAGAGTAGTGATAATATCTTTGTCAGCAAATCCCATCTTCTGCAGAGCAGGTAAGGTGAATTTTATCATCACAGGAGGTCCACAAAGCACTGTAACCTGTGGTTTAGGTTTTAGTTCCTCCACATAGGAAGGTACAAAACCAACGTGACCATCCCAACCTTCTTCAGCTCTATCTATCGTAACGTTTAATTCCATATTGGGTACCTGAGGCCAATTTTTAAACAAATCTTCTTTGAAAGTAAGATCACCCTTAGATCTGGCCCCATATATTACTGTCAATTTTCCAAAATCAGCTCTATTTCTAATGCAATGCATAATTAAACTACGAACTGGAGCAAGCCCAATCCCACCACCTATGAAAAGAATATCTTTTCCTTTGCAGTAATCAAGTGGAAAACCGTTACCATATGGTCCTCTGATACCTACTTCTTGTCCCTCTTCTGCATCATGAAGTTCGTCAGTCAGCTCCCCCACATTTTTTATAGACATTTCGATATGATTTTCACCTTTATTTGTTACCGAGAACATACCTTCGCCAACACCGGGAAGTGAAAGCATTCCAAGCTGACCTGGTTGCGGATCAAATGGTTTTTTATCATCCATCGTACTAATATGAAATGTTTTAGTATCAACGGTTTCTTCAACTATTTTGATTATCTTTCCTCTGACCGGAACTAAAAGAGTTGTGTCAACGTTATTATTTGAACCGGGAATAACAATATCCGGTTCAGAACCACAATTACAATTACCCATCTATTCCGCCTCCTTTACTTGCTTAATAATGGCGGTGATATCCATATTAACTGGGCATACATTTATACACCTTCCACATCCTGTACATAAGAGCATATTGTATCTCTCTACAAAATAGTTCAGTTTGTGCATAAAACGATTTCTCACACGTTCTTTTTTAGTTGGCCTAGGGTTATGCCCTCCAGCCATCTGGGTATACTCGCCAAACATACAGGAATCCCAACAACGATATTTTACTCCATCTTCTCCTCTGACTTCCTGAGAAATATCAAAGCAGTGACAAGTCGGACATACATAGGTACATGCTCCACAGTTCAAGCATTTCCTAGAGATATCGTCCCACATAGGAGATTCAAACATTCCTTTTAACTTTTCAGGTACTCCTTCTACATCTACATTTATCTTGAATTCCCCGAATTTGGGAACTACTACGCTTTCTTCAGAAAGCTGGCCTTCTATAGATGCAATAATCTTTTTTCCTTGTTCTGTTATAGCCTCAAAGCCAATTTTATCTCCCAAATCATAGGCCTGAACATCAGCCCCTACTGCTTTTTGGGGGTCTAATCCCATTGAAGTACAAAAACATGTTTCCTTTGGTTTTGTACAACTTAAGGCAATAAGAGCTGTTTTATCTCTTTTTTCCTTGTAAAATTCGTCAGTTCCTTTAGTTAGAAAAACCTGATCCAAACAATCCAAGCTTTTCATATCACAGGATCTGATCCCAAAAATAAGCTGTTTACCTCCTTCTATAGGAAGGTTTTCTATTTCCATTGTGTTTTTCTTAGATTTAAATTTATACATCTTTTCTGTTTGTGGGAAAAATACATCTTTGGGAGGCAGCTGAACATTTTCTTCCAATAACATCTCCGTATTATCCCCATAAGGAATAAATTTAGAAGTATCCCCATCCTTTGCAGGTACAATCACTTTATATTCTTTAGCCAAAGTATCAAGTATTTCTTTAATCTTTGTTTTTTGAATAACTAGCATTTTTCCACCCCCCTACATGAATTCTTCAGGATCTGAATATTCAAAGCCACCCAACGGAAGTTTTCCTTCTGGGTCAAGCCCTGCATCATAATCACCAAATAAAGTATCTATATCTTGAATTATTTTTTTATTTAAGAGCATTATGGGAATATTAACTGGGCAAACCCTTTCACATTCTCCACATTCTATACATCTTCCAGCTACATGAAGGGCTCTAGTAATACCGAAGAACATATTATTGGAAGCATTATTTGCTTTACCTAGCCAACCAGACTTGCTCTGATCAAAGATACATTCTCTACAACTACAAGCAGGACAAACGTTACGACATGCATAACAACGCAGACATCTGTCATAATTTTCAGAAAAGAAATCATACTTTTCATCAGAAGACATTTTTTCAATTGCTTTTATATCTGAAAAATCTTTTCCCTTGGCTGGCTCTTTTTTTCCTTTTTCACCAAGAAATATATCAAAAATTATAGGCTCGGGATATCGACATTCCTGACATTTTTTTACTAAAGGAATTTCCGCATTTTTACCTAATTCTTTAGCTTTTTTTTCATCTTTCATTCCAGGACACGATAATCCTACTATTAACACTTTTTCTCTATCTACCTGTTTATCCTGAATAAGTCTGTTAACTCCTCTGGCATCACACCCTTTTACAAAGATGGCCACTTTACCTTCTACAGTTTTATAATCAAGTAAATATTTAGCAAGATTGTTTACACAGTATTCATCCCAGACTAATCTTTCAACGTCTTCTGCTTTATCAATAAAAACAGGTGTTGAAATATACCAAGCAGACCCTTTTTCCCACCCTATGACTACGTTGGCCTGACCTTTTTCAAGTATCTCTTTTGCAGTCTTTCTTATTTCTTGGGTCAATTTTTCCATTGGTCATCCCTCAACTTCCTGTTTGGACCCAATGCCCTTATTTCTTCAGTTACTTCAGTAATCACCTGTTGAAATTTAGGTGCTTCCGCTGCAGATATCCATTTATTCTGCATTCTCTGAGGTTCAATTCCAATATATTCCATCATGCGATTCATTATAAGGAATCTTCGTCTAGTAAAATAATTTCCTGTTGAGTAATGGCAATCACCAGGATGACAACCTGCTACAAGTACACCATCTATTCCTCTCTGAAAAGCCTTTACTACAAATTGGGGATTAACCCTACCTGAACAAGGCACTTTTAGAATTCTAATATTTGGTGGATACTGCAGTCTGCCTAATCCTGTCAGATCTGCCCCTGCATACGTACACCAATTACAGGCAAACACCAGTATTTTTGGTTCCCAATTTTGCGGTACTTCATTTATAGACACAATGCATTCACCTCCGCAAGTATTTGTTCATTTGTGAAATGTTTAAGGTTTATTGCTGATGAACGACATGTTACTGTACAAGCTCCACAGCCTTGACATAATCCTTCATTTACACTCGCTACCAAACGTTCTATTGTTTTTCCTCCGACACGTTCAGAAATTGTTTTCAGTTCTATAGCTGTGTACGGGCAAATTCCTACACACATTCCACAACCAGCACATATTTTTTCATCTACTATAGATACTATTGGTTCTGCTAGCATTTCAGGCTTTGATAGTAATCCACAAGCTTTTGCAGCGGCTGCACTTCCCTGGGCTACTGATTCAGGAATATCTTTGGGTCCCTGACAACAACCTGCCAAATATACTCCCTGGGTATGAGTTTCTACTGGAGCAAGTTTTGGATGGGCTTCTGTGAAAAAGTCATCTTTGTCATATCCTATCCCAATCTTTTGAGCAAGTTGTGCTGCATTTGGCTGAGCTATCATTGCAGTTGCCAATACTACCATATCTGCTTCTATTTCTACAGGACTACCTAATAAGGTATCTTCTCCTCTAACCATAAGTTTATCGCCCTTAGGATATATTTTTGATACCCTACCTCTTATATAATGGGCATTATACTGTTCTCTGGTTCTATTATAAAATTCATCATATCCTTTTCCAGCAGTACGTACATCCATATAAAAGATATAAACATTGGAATCTTTAATTTTTTCACTTACGAGAGTTGCATGTTTAGCTGTATACATACAACACGCTTTAGAACAATAGGTTTTTCCTTTGGCTTCATCTCTAGATCCAACACATTTAATAAATACTACATTTTTAGGTTCTTTGTGATCTGAAGGTCTTTTGATCTTACCTAATGTAGGCCCTGAAGCATTAACGAGTCTTTCAAACTGCAGACCAGTTATTACATCCGGATATTTACCATAACCATATTCACCATATACAGAGTAGTCAAATAGTTCAAATCCAGTAGCTACAATTATCGCCCCATAACGAGTCACTACTAATTCATCTTCCTGTTTAAAATCAATCGCTCCTGCAGGACATACTTTTTCACATATCCCACATTTACCTGTTTTAAAGTGAATACAGTTCAATCTATCTATCACTGGTTTATTCGGAATTGCCTGTGGGAAAGGTGTATATATTGCCTTTCTTTTAGACATTCCCAATTCAAATTCACTTGATACCTTCGTAGGACATTTTTCCGTGCATATTCCGCAACCTGTGCAAATGTCCATATTTATTGATCGCGCTTTTTTTCTTATAGTTACATCAAAATTACCAACAAATCCGTCTACTTTTTCAATTTCAGAATAAGTTATCAAATTTATATTAGGATGACTTGATGCTTCTACCATTTTGGGAGTAAGAATACACGCAGAACAATCTAAAGTTGGAAAAGTTTTATCTACTTGAGCCATTTTTCCACCGATAGATGGCTCTTTTTCTACGATATCTACAACATGTCCAGCATTAGCCAAGTCAATTGCTGCTTGAATACCAGCTATTCCTCCGCCTATTACAAGCGCTCTATCAGTTACAGGAATTGTAGCCTTTACTAATGGTTTATTTTTCACTACTTTGGCAACAGCCATTTTTACCAGATCCATTGCTTTTTCTGTAGCTTTTTCTTTTTCATTAGCATGTACCCATGCACAATGTTCTCTAATATTGGCCATTTCC
>JBAYAL010000138.1:0-5146 GCA_041669825.1 Eubacteriales bacterium
AGCATCTTCACAATGCATACACATTACAGGTACTGAAATTGCCGCTTCTTCAAATGTAATTACATTAACGGCAGAATTTGCGCAAACCGCCTCACAGGTTTTGCAGTTATTGCATTTTTTAGGAGAAATCATTAAGATTTTGCTCATGATAATCCTGGTTACCGCACTTGCGATACCAGTTGCACCTCCTTAAATTTAATTATTTAATTTGTTGTTGGCAGAAATGCTTCAACAACTATCATATATTAGCAAAATTCGTGCCAAAAAAAGCCACCCCCGTCAAAGTACGGAGGTATTCGAATCGTTTTAATATTTTTTAAGAATTGTTCCGTTATGGAACGAAGATTATTGGAATTATGCGTTGCAAATTTGAACACTGCTCTGTTTCGGAACATTTAATTTCATAACTCCGAACACCTTGGCTGAATTTCGACTCCAGTTATGAGGTTAGAACAGGTTCCGAAATGCTCCTGCTTTCTTCCAGTTTAATAGGCTATAATCTGATTTTTAGGATACATTGGAAGGTTTTGAAGTATACATAATATATCTGTAGTGCTTATAATATTAAGAGGCTATATTGGCTCATGCGGACACTTTAAATGGTAATAACCATGCAAATAGATCACTGTAATACCTGTTTAGTTAGATATAAGGGAAGAATGGAGGGTATTCTATGAGTTGTGGAGAAATGGCTGCAAAAAGGGATTATATCGTAAACTCACATGAAAGATGCAGACAATATAAAGTTGAACTGGACCAGATATATAGCAGCAAAATCATTGATGGCCATGAGCTCTCGAAGAAGCTTGATGAAAAAAAGGAACTAATTGATACGGCTGAGCACTATATGAACCAATTATATAATTTTGTGAAAGGATCCAATTTTTTCTCCTTACTGCTCGATGAGGAAGGCTGTATTTTAAGTGTAATAGGAGATGATAGTATTCTATCCGAGGCCTCTTCATTTAAAATGGTGCCGGGAACGTATATGGATGAACGCAGCATCGGGACAAATTCCATGGGTACGGCTCTGGCTGAGGGCAAACCTGTACAAGTATCAGGTGAGGAGCATTACATCAAGGCATATCAACGATGGACCTGCTCAGCTTCGCCTATAAGAAATTCCAAGGGTGAAATCATCGGGTGCATTGATTTGACAGGTTACAGCGAATATGTCAACTCGCATACGCTGGGTATGGTAGTGGCAGCTGCCAATGCAATAGAAAGAATGCTGGATATAAAGAGATACACTGAAGAATTATCCATGGCTAAGAAATTTACAGGGAGGATCATTGATTCTATTGAAGAAGGGATATTAACCTCTGACCTGGAGGGTAATATAACAACAGTCAATCGTTATGTTGCGGATATGTTTGGGTATCACCCGGATGAAATGAAATTGATGAAAATGTGGGATTTACTTGAAGATTGGGAGAATGTGAAAACTTCAGTCATTAACAAACAAAGCTTTACAGATGAGGATGTGTTTGTGAATTCCCGGAGAAACAAGCCTCAATTTAACTTAAGCGCCTATCCGCATCTTGATGACGAACAAAATATAATGAATATCGTCTTTGTTTTCAAGGAAGTCAAAAAGGTTAGAAAGCTGGCTAAAAATATCATGGGGCACCAGGCTATTTACACTTTTGACAAAATCATTGGAAAGGATAAGAATTTTGTTCGGATCATTGATTTTGCCAAAAAGATTGCAGATAGCAGCTCCAGTGTGTTGATTATGGGTGAAAGTGGTACGGGAAAAGAACTCTTTTCCCAGGCAATACACAATTACAGCAGCAGAAAGGATGAACCTTTTGTACCATTAAACTGCGGAGCAATACCAAGAAACCTGATAGAATCTGAACTGTTTGGGTATGAGGGAGGCGCTTTTACAGGTGCAAAAAGCACCGGTCAACCTGGAAAATTTGAAATTGCAGATGGCGGTACGATTTTTTTGGATGAAATCGGTGAAATGCCGTTGGATATGCAGACCAGGCTGCTCCGAGTCCTTGAGGAAGGTACAGTGAGCAGGGTTGGAAGCGTCAAGGAGATTGTTGTGGATGTAAGAGTGATTGCAGCTACCAACAAAGATCTGGATGAAGAGGTCAGAAAAGGTAATTTCCGCAAGGATTTGTACTACAGGCTGAATGTCCTTCCCATAAGGCTGCTGCCATTAAGGGAAAGAAAAGCTGACATACCCCTTTTGAGTCAGTTTTTTATGAAAAGAATATCTATGAAACTTAACAAGAAAAGTATAAATATTAATGAGAAAACAATGAAATCCTTTTTGGAATATGAATGGCCAGGAAATGTAAGAGAACTGGAAAACATCATAGAACGGATGGTAAATACTGAATCTATTCCTGACAGCTTTGTAAAGGCAGACAGCAATACTGACGAAAAAGCTGAGGTAAACCAAAATCAATTACAACAGGCTGACACCTTAGAAGTGATGAACGGAAACCTGAAACTGGAAGTTGTGGAAGTACAGCATATAATGAAGGTTTTAGATTTATACAAGGGAAACATCACTTTGGCCGCAAAAGCGCTAGGTATTGGGAGAAATACCCTTTATAGAAAAATAAAAAATATAAGGACGATCTGTTTCGAAATAGAGCAGCGTTCCATTTTGTAACACATGATTCCGATCATTGCTGTTCCATAACGGAACAATTTTTAAAAAGTAATAAAACGATTTGAAAACCTCCGCACTTTGACGGAGGTTTTTTTATTGGCACAAATTTTGCTTGCTTATATATAGCAGAAGCTATTTCCCAGCAAGCCATTAAGAACCCGAAGTTCCAGGGAATGATTTGTGCTACAACTCCAATAGGTTCGCGCAGTATAATACTCATGCTCTCATCATCAATCATTGTTGCCTGGCATTCTTCGGTTCTTATGGCCGCAGCGAATAGTTGATAATGAATTCTATTGAAGATGTAGATTTGGTATTCGGTTATTTTAATGGCAAAATAAATCAAACGATGCAAGGGGTTATATAATGGAGCAATTCAACATAGTCTCGTCCTATCGACGCCACGGTTTTCGACGGACCGAGAACATGAACATGATACCTGTAGAAGAGTCCGTCGGAATGGTACTGGCCCACGATATGACGGAAATTATCCCGGGTAAGTCTAAAGGCGCAGCATTCAAAAAAGGGCATATCATAAAAAAGGAGGATATTCCCCGATTACTAAACATGGGGAAAGAGCACATATTTGCTATGGAGTATAAAGATGGCGAAATTCACGAAAATGATGCGGCCATCAGAATGGCAAGAGCAGCCGCAGGACCGGGCATAACTTTATCGGAACCATCCGAGGGAAAAGTAAACTTCTTGATTAACCAATCAGGACTTCTTAAAGTAAATACCAAGGCGTTATTTGAGATTAATTCCATAGAGGAAATTATTCTATCAACTCTTCATACAAATAGGTTAGTTGATGTCAATACGATTGCAGCCGCTACAAAAATAATACCTTTAACAATAGAACAAAAAAAGATCGCAGCAATGGAAAAGATTTGTTCAGAGAATTTTCCCATTATACAGGTAATGCCTTTATACAAATTAAAGGCCGGTATTGTAACAACCGGAAATGAAATATATTATAAAAGAATTCCTGACAAATTTGGCTCGGTTCTCATTGATAAGTTTAAAGAATTGGGATCTGAAGTAATCCAACAGATTTTTTCAAAAGATGATCCGAATATGATCGCAGAATCTATCAAGACATTAATCGAATCGGGAACAGATATTATTCTGGTTACAGGGGGAATGTCAGTTGATCCTGATGATGTGACCCCAACCGGAATAAAAATGGCCGGAGCAGAAATATTGTCATATGGTGCTCCCACGTTGCCGGGAGCTATGTTCCTGCTTTCATATATAAAGGATATTCCGGTATTAGGGCTGCCGGGCTGTGTTATGTATTGCAAAAGAACAATTTTTGACCTGGTGGTTCCGAGATTGGCGGCAGGAGAAAGAATTGAAAGAAGCGATCTTATCAGGTATGCTCACGGAGGATTATGTTCAAGCTGTAAGGATTGCAGATACCCGAACTGTGGATTTGGCAAAGGGTGAAATTTTTGAGGCAGTTCCAAGACAGCCGGACAACGCTTTTTCAATCCTGAAGATTTCAGCTATCTGGCTAATCTGCGTGTAGATAATGTAACTTACTGGGTACGGTATAAAGAAAAAGAATACGGGATTCATATCATAACTGTTTACAGCAGAATAGAAGTAGTGAAGGAGCAGAGCATGAAAGAGGAAAATGAACATGACATGCCGTGGATATGTGATAAATGCAAGGAAAAATTGGTACTTCACAAGGTAAAGGTATCCTACCTGGGAGGAAATTTTGACGTGGAGCTGATGAAGTGCCCTCAATGTAATAATGTATTTATCGGAGAGGATCTGGCCCTGGGCAAGATGTTAGAGGTCGAAAAAGGACTGGAGGATAAATAATTTATTGATGGATGCAAGTTTCAGGAGGCTTTAAAGCTTTGTAAACCCGGGTATTTAACGAGGCCACTGAAAAAGTAAAAAATTGCTCAGGAGTATGCATGAATATACTTGCGGACGTTAAGCGGCAGCGTGGGAGCAAGTATATTTATGCATCCTCCTTACCCGCAACATGACTTTTTCAGTGGCCTCGTATTTAACCCGGGTATCTTATAATGGTTACCAGAAAAGGGAGGGGACAGAGCATGGATGATATGGCTTTTAAAATGTTTAAGCTGTTCAATGCAGGCTATCGCTGTACTCAAATTATGATGAAAATGGCACTGGATGCAGAAGAAAAAGAGAATGAAGATTTATTAAGAGCTTTAAATGGTTTATGTATGGGTGTTGGCAGCACTCAGAAGATATGCGGAGTGCTGACAGGGGGAATCGCGATCCTGGGACTTTATGCGGGAAAAGGAAATGATATGGAGTATCCAAAACCGGAGTACTCCAGGATGGTTGATGAATATACCGAATGGTTTGAAGCCATGTTTGGAAGCACGGAATGCAGTGATATTATTGGAGTATGCACGATTACAGACTATACAACAAACCAGGATTATCGATTAAAATGTGGAGACATATTGGTAAAAAGCTATGAAAAGGTACAGGAAATATTGAGGGAGCATAATTTCGAATTTG
>JBAYAL010000139.1:0-5113 GCA_041669825.1 Eubacteriales bacterium
GTAGTTGTTCCATGAATATCAATACTCTCCGCCTGATGTAGTACTTCCCCCATATTAATTTGCACTGCACCAGTTAAAGTCTTTGGCACTGGTTTCGGTTCCCATGTTTGATCTTTCCCCTTCTCATCCTTAAATTTCTCTGCTTTAAAGGCCAAAGAACTTCCAAACATACGGGCATCTATAAAAGCATTGAGCAAGACATTTACCAAATCTTTTCCTTCAACCTTTTCCTTATTATTCTTTGCCAAATAATGCACAACCCGACCTGTCAGATTTGTAGTACGGCCCTCAATACTGTCCACCAGAATCTCATACTTACGACTTTTTAGGAAATCTCGACTAAAACGTTTTAAGCGAACATCTGTGACATAATATGTTCCATCAGGTAACACTCGCGGTCGGTTTTCATCGGGATCCCCATTGGGATTTCCCATTTTAATATCATAAAGAAACAAAAATTCGCGCCGTCCGCTAAGAGTTTTGAATAGTTCAGACATGACTTAACCCTCCTTTACCTCTTTTAATTTTGACGGTAAAATGTTTTCCGTCATTGATTGACCTAAAAGCAAAAAATAGTTGGTTCCCACTTCATCCAATTTAATTCGGTCACCCAAACAAATTCCAAGTTGCCCCAACTCTTGAATCAGCATTCTGATGTCTGGGCTTTTCTCAGATTCATAGGACAGGAGTTTTTCACGGATCTTAATATAAAGTTCTGGAAGATCCTTTCCTTTCAGAGTAAGTCGTTTAAGCCATGTTAGAGCGTTGGCCCCTACATTTACTCCTCTCGCTCCTTGAACTTGGAGTAATTTACCGTAGAGCACACCTAAGAGAAAAGCATAAGATTTTTCTGGAGAATCAATCCCACTTTCTGGGCCAAAATAAGGCTTCAAAGCCTCCATCATAGGTTCATATGGTTGTTTGTTCATTGGAAATACACCCACCTCTTTACTTCTAAAATAATTGAGATACCAATTAAAATGTTTAATCCAAGCTGCTGCAGAGATTTCGTTGCCGCTTTTGCTTGCAGATTCATATAACAAACTCCGATAGCCATCCTTATTGGCTACTGCCTCAGCGACATAACTCCTCGCCGTGGTCAACACCTCATCCCAAAACCTTTTTTCTGAAATTTGAGTACAATGATAAACTCCTTCTGCCAAAAGTCGTTTAAGCTGAAACAACTGTTTACTGGCATTGGCATCTTTAACTTTTTTTCCACCTTGACGAACAAACAATGGGGTAAGGGCAGATAGAGCTAATTGGGGCTTAAAATTAAACCGTCCACTCCAGAGAGGTTTCTTTGGAAATAGTGGACTTTTCCACTCTTGAGTTGAGGAATTAAACTTAGATAACTGTCGCAATCGACTCGGCAGGACTTGCGTTATCATTCCAGTGACATTTTCAATGTTTTGCCCGACATCTGCCCAAAGAACGGTCAAGTTTAAAATGCCCTCGGAATCCTTCAGTCGATCAAGTAATCCATACTCGTCCATTTCCACATTACCTTTAAAGTTTTTAATATAATCTTGTACATCAAGAAGGCACATTTGACGCAATTCGAGAGATATTCCCGGAAAAAACTCTGGTATAACCAAGGCATTTTCTCCTGCAACTTTGGCCCCAAACGGTTGACTATTTTTTTCAATTCCTCCCTTTTTCAAAACGTGAAATTTAAAAACATAAAGCAGATCAGAACATGGAGCACACAGTGCATATCCCTTCCAAGCCTGCAATGGATCAATTCCGGGGAAAACCCCTATTCTATCTGTATTTAAGAGATTAATCCCGGCACCTTTAAGCGCATTAGGAAAGACCGTGACAGCAGCTTGTCCACATAACGGACAACGCGAATTTTCCATCGCTGGCGACCCTCCAGTTACATAGCGCTCACCTGCCAGCTTAGCTGTTAAGAGATAATCCGTATAAACCGATTGCTCACCTGGGAGTTTGCCCTGATCGTCTCTAACAGCTATAAATACGGTGTTTTTCTGTGGACCAATGCCTTCAACAACACAAGCTAGCATAGAGGGAAAACCCTCTTTTTCCCAATCCCTGACTTGCCCATCAGCCAATCTAAGCTTTGGTCTTTCCAATATCTCAAGTATTTCCTTGAAATAGCCAGACCATGGTTTTTGCGTTTGGGATACCTCGCGAAAATATTTCATGGTGTTATTTAATACATTTACTGATGGTCCACCACCTTTCTCTTTTGCATAAGTTCTTTTAATAACTGGTCCGACTGCTGGGCTCATATTTCCCGATGGTTTCATAAAAGGCAGTTTATAAGCAGGACACCCTCCACTCTCCTCCTTTCCCTGCACAACATCTTCCACACTTAATCTTGAAGTATCATTTGTTTCGTATTCCAAAATAAAAACCTTGTCTACCTTACCGCTATCCTCAACCAAAAAAGGGAATAATTCACCGGGAGAATTTAATCTAAGATTGTGATACCACACCTCCATGTCCTCCGGCATATCTCCCTCATTTAAGTTTTCCAAAAGATAGTCCAATGCCAATTCGCGCATTGATGCGATCATCCTATCACTTCCTTTTAGCAGACTCCTCCTCTTACTTACTGACTCAAATGATTTTTTTTACCCAATCACCTCCAAACAGCCGCATCCTTGAGAATTCTTACTCCCCAGGCCTGCATCTATGGCAACCTGAAGTAACTGTGGGAGCCCAGAAAGTTCCATCATACCCGAGTAACCTTTAATAATTCCTCCTTTATACTCCAAAATGTGCATCTTGGGATTATTAAGCATCTGGATATCAAAATCGCGATCCATAGAATTAGGACATTCGGTTTCCTCTTTCTCGTTTCTTTTATTCCAATTTTTGATCCCTTCCCATTTTTTATGAATATTTTCAGCCACGATACGCTTAAATTCTGGTTCCCCAGGCTGAAGATATACAGTATATTTACTTCCATCTCCACGAAACAGAGTACTATAGGCTACGACAGGCGAAAGTGTCCTAACTCGAATAATATTGCTTTGTACATTTGGATGTGATACCTGAATCCCTGTAATCTCCGCACTTATCCCACCAATTTTCAGCGTCAACTGTTTTAAAAGTCCTCCTGCAATAGAACTTAAAATATCATTTAATGGTGAAGAAACAATCCAATTTGCCCCTTCAGGAAAACGAATATTCTTTTTGTCTTGAGACAGCTCATACCGCCCCAATAACTTTGAAAAAGTAAAAAACCTAAAAACTCGTCCATCTCCTTCAAAGCCTTGCATATGAACCTGATCTGCGATCTGCCCTTCCATGACATGATAAATTGCACTTTGAAGCCAATAATGATAATGAATAGGTAATCCTTCTTTTGTTAAAAATTTTAAGCCTATATTAATTCTCATATTATATCCCCCTAATATTTTTAAGTTTATATGGCCGCATTAATTTCATAACATTGATTAAACATTTTTTTCTTTCTTAGAATCATGCCTTATATAATTCAAGGTAGTGATACCCACTTCACAGACTTAAACAACACTTTAATCTGTATCAAATTTTCATTTTTAGCCCTCATATGATTTTTTATCAGCTCCAATTCTTACCTGTATACAATTTTTACTATAATATTTATTGCAATAATAATTTCTACACTACAATACAAATTACCTTCTTAATTCTACAAAATTTTCCAAATATTCATTTTATTTTTCTATCAAAAAAGGCAGCAATTAAATTGCTACCTTTTCCACTAATTCTTCTTTACTTTTCATACTCTTACTTTTCATACTCGCACTTTTTATACTCGCACTTTTCAAATTCACTCTCAAAGACCCACTCATAACTAGCTCCTTTTCCCGCTGGATTCTTACAAAAGTATATCCATTCACCTTCTACATCAAGAGTTGGTGATACACATATAATTTCTGATTTTCTTCCTTCTTTTTCAAATATTTGTCCTACTGAATACATGGGAGGAGATACAACCTTGAGTAATTGTTCTGGCAGTAAGGCCGTAATATGATTTTTATTTATTATCCCACCGTTTGCTCCTATGATCTTTTTTATAAGCTTTTCTTCTTTACTCAACCCTTTAAATTTTAACTTGATATCCCCAAGCCTTAATATAGCCATTTCTTTCTGGATAAGCTGTTTATACCATACGCTTTTGTTATCATGTTCCACCATTTTGCAAAAATATTGCGGACAATTTGTATCTTCCGGGTCAGAAACACAAAGAACTTCTATCATCCTTGAACCATCATCCACACTATCTCCTGCTTTAAAAAGAGGATCTCCTATTTCTTCGTCAATAAAATTTTCTATAATGGAAAAAAAATCAGTAGACGGTTCAAGGCCATTTTTTTTAATACTTTTATATATTTGGGTCAGTATTTCAACATCACTGGGAACAGGCCTGTTCTCACTTTCTTCTACTATTTTTGTAACCTTTTCCATGTCACTCTCAAAATCCGATCCGTATTCTTCGATAAGCTCTCCAATGTCCCTAGCTTCTTTCTCTGCATTGTCAAAAGCCGCAGAGTTAAACTGTACTCCCGGAAATTCTTTTAGTTCTACACAGGTCCAGCAGTCAAAAGCTAGCACAGTCTTTACTATATATTTCCAATCTTTTCTAAGATACTTTTTAGCATTTTCTTCGAGTTCTTCAGCCATCGCCTGACAACTTCCATTAAAAACCACTTTATACCCTTCTTCAGCAAATATGTTAAACCCACGCCAGCCATACATATCTTCAATAACCCTAAGTTTTCTTCTTAAATCAGCTGGAATAGCATTCGGATTCAAAACTCTCCTGCCATTTTTATCAGCTAAAAAACATTTGCTTACCCTGAGTTGCTTTAAATATTCCTGAGAAAGTACTTGTTTTAACACTGAGACTTTATCCATATCCACTTCTTTTTTGTTTTTAATACACATTGTTTTTTCCTCCTGATATTTTTATTTTTATTTTTATTTTTATTGATTTTTACATATATCCATAATTTATTAAATTAAGCCTTATTAACAACCTTTTTTAGTTCTTTATAATTTCCTATACAGCTTCTAACTCGGGACTCCATAGCTTGCCTCCAGGATTTTTAATAGAATAGCTAATTTTATTACTAAGATCAACCAGGCTTATATA
>JBAYAL010000140.1:0-5069 GCA_041669825.1 Eubacteriales bacterium
GAAAATATTATAAACACTATAGAAGCTGATTCTGAAGTAGGATTTAAAGCATTTAAAGGATTTATACCTAACGAAGGAAAAGAGAGCGTGACAATAGAGTTTTCAGGTTCATATCCATATAGATTGAGGAATATTGCTTTGTATGATATTGAATTTAAAACTGAAAAAGATATTTGGGAAAACGTAAGATATAAAAGATATGATTTATCAGAGATAACAAAAGATTTTTACAAATTATTAAACACAGATGTAGCAATCGAAAAAAAAGAAAATAATTATAGAAAGACAGAAGATTTTTATTGGGAAGGTGATTCGGTTTTAGTTTTAGATGGAACAATTGAAGGCACATGGACGATACATTATTATTCTTATCCTAAAAATATAACTGGTGAGACAAAAGATGATGAAGATATAGAATTAGACCAAGAAGTGGCTAATATATTACCCTTGTATATGGCTAGTCAATTAATAGAGGATGACGATTTATCAACAGCATATTATATAAGGCAACAATATGATGTCGCAAAAGAAAATCTTTCTGCATCTATTGGATATGGAAACAAATCTGAATTTATAGACGTTTTGGGGTGGTAATATGGCAAAAATAAAAGCACCAAAAGCAAAGAACAAATATGAAATAACCATTGATAATTTTAAAGGAATAGATCTTAGAAATTCACCATCAAAGATGAGCATTAACAGATCACCAATGTGTCCTAACTTAATAAGAGAAACAGTTGGAAATAATAGAAAAAGAAGAGGCTATGAAACATTATTAAGCTTAGAAGGACCTATTAATGGAATTCATAAAATTACAGGTAAAAACAAAGCTTTAATTATTCATGGCGGGCAAAATTACTACAAGATAAATACTGAGAATTGGACAACAGAAATTATTTATAATTCTGGTAATAATCATAAGTCAATTTCTAACCAAATAGATGGAAAAATATATATTTTGGATGGGTTAAATTATTTGATTTGTGATGGAAATACAATTAAAGATGTTTCGGAAGAAGCATATGTACCAACTATAATAATTGCTAGGAAATATGATGGTGGTGGAGTACCTTTAGAGCCAATAAACTTAATTAATAGCAAAAGAATTGAAAAATTTACAGGTGATAGTTCACATAAAACATTTCAACTTACTAGCGTTGAAATTGATGATACAGAAGTTCAAATACAATCATTAGAAGATGATGGAAATTTAATTGACTTAAAAGAAAATATTGATTTTACAGTTAACAGAGAACTAGGAACGTTTATATTGAACACCGTAAAGGAAACTCCAATAATTGGGGAAGATAATCTATATGTTAAGTATAGTAAAAGCATAGAAGGATATAAAGAGAAAATTAAGAATTGTGACATTCAAGTGATTTATGGAATAAATGGTGCTAGAGATAGAATTTTCGTTTCAGGCAATGAAAACTATCCTCATTATGATTGGTATTCTAAAGCAAATGACCCAACATATTTTGGAGATACATGGTATTCAGTTATAGGTCAAGATAATGCGGCTATAGTAGGATATTCAATTATAAATGATAGCCTTATAACACATAAAAATGAAGAAGATAATGAATTTAATGCAAATATTAGAAAAGGTACGTTAGAGGATAATAAAGTCATATTTAAATCATCAGGGAGCCTTAAAGTTGCAGGAGCTATAGGTAAAAAAACTTTTGGATTTGCAGAGGGAGAACCATTATATTTATCTTCAGATTATCAGATTTGTGCAATAACACCTTCAGATGTATTAGGAGAGCGAGCAAGCCAAGAAAGGAGCTTTTTTATATCTTCAGAATTAAGAAAGGAAGAAAATATAGCAGAAAGTTATGCAATAACGTATAAAGGATTTTATATGTTAGCGATAGGGGAAAGAATGTATATTCTTGATTCTACGCAGTCTGTTTATAGTAAAATGACACCTTATTCAAATAGGCAGTATGAGTGTTATTTATGGACAGATATAAATGCAAAGATATTAGCTGTATATAATGACAGACTTATTTTTGGAACAGGTGATGGAAAAGTAAAAAGATTTTTCAATAGTGATGTGGCAGGATACAAAGATGATGGAATTATTGAAGAAAAGGTTGTAGAAGTTGATGGAGAAAAGATAAAAACAAAAGAAAGTTATGAATGCTATTGGGATACTGGTGAAATCTATGGGACAAGAGAAGAATTGAAAAAAACATTCAAACATTTAGCAGTACTTTTAGCCAGTTATCCAACTACTGGTTGCAGGGTATGGGCAAAAGTTGAAGGCATATGGGAAATGATTTTTGATTATGATGAAGCTGCTAACTTTATAGATTTTTCAAACATTGATTTTGAAAGATTTACATTTAGAACAGACGATACTCCTGCTCTATGTGGAGGAAAGTTTAAAGTTAAGAATGTACTTCATATTCAATTACGATTTGAAAATTCTAGACCAGAACCATTTGGTATATATTTTGCGAAGTTGAAATATACCTTAGGGAATGAATATATAAAATAGAAAGGAGAAACTTATGCTTGAAGAATTAAAGTTTAAAGAGAGTGAATTTGAAGGTAAAAGTAGTTCTGATTTACCTGATAGACCAAGTGAAGGAGGAATGTCAGCACAAGATTTAAAAAGTTATTTTGATATGATACCAAAGGTTATGATTGCATTGGGAAAATTTAATGAGTTAATAAATTTTCTTAAAAGTGAAGATGCTGCCAGTGAAATAGGAGTAAATGTAGAAGGGCTTATGCAAAATGATGTTGAAAGCATATTAAGCAAATTTAACACAGAGATTACAAATAGATATACAAAGACAGAAAACAATACCTTAATAAGTGAAAATACAAGTTTGTTGGTTAAAGATGTTAATGTGGATCTTTCAACTGGGATAATAACGGTTATAAAAAAAGATGGAACTACTAAAAGCTATGATACAGCAATTGAAAAGGTTCCAGCACTCTTTGAATTTATTGAAGAACAAGACGATTATTTTATAAAAATAACTAATGTTGATGGCAGTACTTCAAAAACAAAAGTTACAGAATTAATGAATCAATATGCTTTTTTAGATGATGAAAATATTGATTTTACAGTAGATGGTGAAGGACCAGAAAAAAGTGTTTCTGCAAATATAAAAAGTAATAGTATCGGAATAGAAAAGCTTAAATTAGAGGCGGTAAGTTTAATTGAAAATTATGCTGCATCAGCTTTAGAAAGTAAAGATGCAGCTGGAAGTAGTGAAACTAGTGCGGCAGCAAGTAAAGAAGCCGCAATTAGTGCAAAGAATATTGCAGAGGAAAAAGCTACTATTTGTGTGAATTCAGCCACTCAAGCAATTAATAGTGCAGAGGTAGCAGAATCAGCTGCAGCTAGAGCAGAAAGCTTTACAGGAGACGGATTTGCAACTCTAGAAAATTTACAACAAGAGACGAACTTCAGGAAATTTATAGAAGGAGTGTTACAAGAAGATATTGATTCTAGGGCACCGATTAATAACCCAAATTTTACAGGAGAACCTAAAACAGAGGGGAATATAATTTACAATGAGAGTAACATCACTATATCAACATTAGAACCAACAGAAACATTAGCAGAAGGTCATATACATATGACATATGAGTAGGTGGTAATATGGCTATATATATAAAAAAAGACAGTGTGAATGAAAAAATATCAAAGGTATACAGAAAGTCAGAAGGTGTAATAAGAGAAATTTTAAATATTAAGAGAAAAAGTGAAGGAGTAATAAGAGAGGTGTATAGTTCAAAGTTAAAAACTTTATGCTTAATCCATTTTGATGTTATTAGCAGTGCAAGTTCTGCGGTAGTTAAAGACGAGGTTTCAAATACAAACTTAGGTATACAAAATTTACTTGGAAATCCTGTAATTAACAATAACAATTTGATGTTTGGTGTAGGTGCAGCTAAGGCATCAGCATATGAATATGGTTTTAATTTACAACTGCCAAAAGAAGAAACTACATTTGAAGATTTAGGAGAGAGTGATTTTACATTTGAATTTTTCGCATATTTTACAGGGCAATTTGGTGATTCTAGCGCAGGAAATGCAGTTTTAACGTCTAGAGTTACTATTGGTGGGGAAAATTATACATATGGGGTAACAATAAACAACGCTGGAAGCTATGGGCCTAAAATTCAAGGAAACTTTGGAGAAAATATAAACATAGAGTATGGCGCGCTTCCAGAATCAGGTGCTTGGGGGCATTATGCTTTTGTTAGAAAAGGAAGTGACCTTAGTTTATATATTAATGGTGAACTTAAGAAATCAATAAGTTGTAGTGGGGAAGGGTACAAATTTAGTGATATGGGGGATATGGTTAGTGCGGGTAATTATTCAAGCAGTTCAAAATTATATTATGATTTAGATGAATTAAGAATTTCAAGAGTTGCTCGTTATACTAGTAATTTTGTACTAACCAATATAGCTTTTGAAGTGGATTAGTAAAAAGGAGAAAAAATGAAAATAAAAATGGGGTTAGAAGAATTTGAAGTAGTTCTTATAAATGGAGGCAATCAGAATTTCCAAGGGCAAAATAGAGACACGTTAGAATTTGTATTTAAAAAAGATGAATATAATATGGAATTTTTGTATGATCTTTTCTCAAATGAAATGATAACGCAAAATATAGTTATTATAGACGATGAAAAAACATATTACAAAACAGATTACATTTTAAAAATTTCCATGGAAGTAAAAGGAGTAAAGATAGAAGAAGAAACACCAGAGAGCAAAGAAGTTTTGGAAGAAAGAATTTTCATTAAAATGGGACAGCTTTCATATATAGAAAAACAATTAAGTAAATTAAATATTGTTTAATAAAAAGAGGTGAAAAACATGTCAAAAACAATAGATAGCTATAAAAATGACTATGCAAAAGCATATGCTAGAGGTGATAAACAAGGGATGGCTAATGCTCATGCAGGAGCGGAAAGTATACGTAAGCAAAGCGGGTATAGCGGCGGAGCTGATGGAAGTAAAAATATATCATTAAATAATAGTAAATCTGCATCTAATTCAAGTTATACCTATACAATAGGTTCTGATTTAGGAA
>JBAYAL010000141.1:0-5038 GCA_041669825.1 Eubacteriales bacterium
TAGGATACAAAATGCTTGCAGGAACTATTTTAGTCGTTGGGGATGCGGGGACTAGAATAGGGACAAATATGCTAAGAGGTACAATTATTCTTTTTAAATCACCTAAATTGATGCCTATTTTTTATTATAATTGTTATTATCAACCTGCCTTTTGGGGATTATTGTATAAAGATTTACAATTTAAAGGGTTTGATATTTCTGATTCCTATAAAAATGTATTTTTTAAACGTTTTAGTAGTGATGCTAATGAAGGAGCAAGAGGGGAAGTTCTAATATGCCAATAATGTTAAAGAATATTCCAGAGCTTAGTCCCAATTTGCAGGCATTTCCTTTTGTAAAACAATTACTTGATTATCCTGAACGATTTAGGGTAATGGTTAAAAAAATTAATGGTGTTTCAGTAATAGATTGTGGAGTTGATGTCCTTGGAGGTTGGGAAGCTGGAGTAATATTTGCAAATATTTGTTTAGGCGGTCTGGCTAAGATTAATCTCCATTGGGAAGACTTCGCAGGGTTAAGGTGGCCAGCTATAGAAGTAATAACAGATCATCCTGTTCGTTCTTGTATGGCGTCTCAATATGCTGGATGGTTTGTTAAAAAAGACAAATTTTCGGCTATGGGCTCAGGTCCAGCACGGGCAGTGCTCAGTTCGGAGGAATTGTTCATTAAGTTAGGGTATAAAGATTCTTCTGATATATCTATTCTTTGTCTGGAAAGCCGTAAACTACCAACTGAAGAAGCTATAGATTTGATTTTAGAAAAATGTGGTTGTGAGCCTAATAATCTTTACATTCTCGTAGCTCCGACTGCATCTATGGTTGGATCTGTACAGATTGCAGCTCGTTCGGTAGAGACCGGTTTGCATAAGCTTTTGGGGCTAGGATATGACATAGGTAATATCGATAGTGGTTGGGGTATTTCCCCATTGCCTCCGGTTGCAGCAGATGATCTTATTGCTTTGGGTAGGACTAATGATGCTATACTTTATGGGACTACGGTGCAATATAATCTCCAGGATGAAGATGAAAGGCTAAAATCTATCATTACTCAAGTACCATCATCGAGTTCTAAAGATTATGGACAGCCATTTAGAGAACTATTTGAAAGGTATGGTAATTTCTACGATATTGATCCTCTTCTTTTTAGTCCTGCCAAAGTGTGTCTAAGTAATAGAAAAAGTGGACGTTCTTTCTGGGCAGGAGAGATTTGTTCTGAATTGTTAAAAAAATCCTTTGAGCTTGAATTTTAAGGAGAAAATAATATAGATGAGTACAACTTGTAATAACAAAAAGAGCAGGATTGGGATATTAGGAACAGCTAAAGGTTCACATGTTCAAGCTTTATCCAAGTCTTTACAGGGGTTGGGAGCAGAGACGATACTTCTTAATCCTAAAAAATTAACTTCTTATCTTCCGGAAAAACTGACAGTATTGTCTGAGAAGGAAGGATATAAAGAAGTAATAGGAGATTTAGATGGATTAGTTATTCGCTCCCTCCCTGGGGGGTCCTTGGAACAAGTAATTTATCGTACAGATGTGTTACAACGTTTAGAAAATTTAGGGTTAAGGGTAATTAATAGCGCCTCATTGATTGAAAAAACCGTGGATAAATTTTATACTACTGCCTTATTAGGAGACGCTGGGTTGCCAGTACCCAAAACAGTTGTCACAGAAGATTTTGACCAGGCTATGGAAGCAGTTGGAAAACTTGGATCAGTAGTGGTAAAACCAATTTTTGGATCTTTAGGTAAAGGTATAGTTTTGATAGATGATCTGGATATAGCCCATCGAGTTTTTCGTTCTTTGGAACTTGGCAGATATGTTTATTATTTGCAGGAATTTCTCCCTAACGGAAATGAAGATTACAGACTTTTTGTAGTTGGGGGTCAGTTAGTAAGTGCTATGCGCCGTTGTAGCAAAAATTGGAAGACCAATATTGCTTGTGGGTCGAGGGCCGAAAAATATGTTCCAGATGATGTAATCTCTGGTTTAGCTATTAAAACGGCAAAAATATTAGGTGCGGATTATGTTGGGGTAGATATACTTATTAGCAAAGGAATTCCATATATTATTGAAGCTAATGGAATTCCAGGTTGGACAGGGTTGCAGTCTGTTACAGAATTTAATCTAGCCGATGTTTTAGCAGAATATATCTTAAGGGAGATCAGGCAAAAATGAGTGAAGAGTTAACCAAAGAAGTTTTCAATTGGAATATTGCTTGGGCAGCTCAGTGCGCTTGTATTTTGGAAGCTGATGCACCTAAAGTTGGAAATGTGAATCGCTATCACGATTTTTCTGATTGTACACTTGAGGCTTTTCATCTCAGTGCTTTGGCAATTATGCGTCCCTTTGGAGAGATCAAAGAACAAGGGGTAGGTAGAACGATTTTCAATGCTATCAGTGCTACCACGAAGTTGGTGACTACCAATACTAACTTGGGAATTGTTTTGCTCTTTGCTCCACTGGGAATGGCTTACAGCAAGGTAATGTCGAAATCTGAGTTACTCAGGAGTAACTTGGATAGCGATAGTTTCCTTGATTTATGGAAGAAGGAAATCAGGATTGTGTTAGAGGGGCTTTCTGTTGAAGATGCTTATTTTGTCTATAGAGCGATAAGGCTTGCTTCCCCATCTGGGATGGGTGATGTCGAGGAATACGATGTTAATAAAGATGATTTTCCAAGACTTACTCTCTTAGAAGCCATGAAATTATCGGCTAAACGGGATATGATTGCTCAACAGTATACTAACAATTTTGAACAGGTGATAAATGTGGGGTATAAGGCTATCAAGCGTTCTCTTCAGGCTGGACTTCATCTTCCTCAAGCAATTGCCCATACTCAATTATTTTTATTAAGCCAGTATGGTGATTCTTTGATTGCCAGAAAGCTTGGGGTTGAGTTGAGTATTGAAGTACAAAAAAGGGCTTGTGAGGTTTGGGAAAATGGGGGTTTTTTGACTCCAATGGGTCAAAAACAGACTCAGGAATTTGATCTTTGGTTAAGAGAAGATGGGCATAAGCGCAATCCTGGTGCGACAGCAGATCTTATGGCTGCAATAATATTTGTATTACTGCTTGAAAATAAATTAGTCGGCTGTAGGGAGTTGATATGATGAATCAGATTTACAGGCAAGAGTCAATTAATAATGTAAAACCGATACTTTTGGTTAGTGTGGCCAATGGACAGGAAACTCAAGCCGCCTTAGAAGGGGAAGCAGATATTATAGATATAAAAAATCCTTTAGAAGGAGCTTTAGGGGCGCCATCTCCCTCAATAATCTCTGAAGTGGGTGCTGCTTTAAACGGGAAAAAGCCCTTAAGTATTGCTTTGGGAGAATTTCCTGGAAAAATAGGGGCGGCAGGGTTAGCTGCCTTAGGAAGTGCTTATTTCCGACCTGATTATGTAAAAATTGGTTTTGTATCTTCTGTTCTTTCTCAAGAAATTTTAAAAACGCTTAAGGAAATAAAAAAAAGTATAAAACATTTTGAGGTTGAGAAAGAAATTCAAGTTGTTTCTGTAGTTTTTGGAGATACAATAAACAGTTCTTCTTGGAATTTAAAAGAATTTGCTTCTGTTTCCCAGGAAGGAGGAGCGGCAGGGTGTCTTATTGATACTTGGGAAAAAAAGGGTAAGTCTTTGCTCGATTATTTACCTATAGAAGAGATTGAGAGATTTATAGAGAGTTGTCATGGCGAAAAATTATTCTGTGGTTTGGCAGGTTCCTTAAAAGCTTCAGATATTGTTAAGTTGAATAAACTCAACCCGGATATTATTGGAGTAAGGTCAGCAGTTTGCGGTGGAGATCGTTTGAGGGGAACAGTGAATGCTCAAAGTGTCAAGGAACTTAAGAATCTCTGTTTAGGGTGTTAGCTACTAAGCTGTTAGCAGGAATATTTATTCCAGTGGTAACTCCTGATTGCAGGAGTTGATAGAGACGCTCAGGATATGAACCATTGATAAACCAAACATTTGTTTCTATAGGGAGTAATTGCTGAAAAAAATTATCTACATCGGGTTCTTTTAAAGAAGAACTGATATCTGTACTTTTAAGGATAACTAACAGGGGAATGTTAAGTCGTTTAGCGAGATAAGCAGCGATTGAATCAGAGGTAACAGCCCAAGATCTTGGAAGTACAGTTGATGTAATTTTGCTCAGAAAACGAGAGCATAAGAGTATCTGAGGTTTGGCAGGATGGGAAATTTTGATAGGTGATTCAGTGTTAGACAAGTCAGTGAGGGTACTGTTAGGAATAAATTCTTTAAGTAAAAAAGCATATTGCTCCATGGCGGATAAAGCCATAAAATGACATGTTTCTTCAGATAGTTTTAATTGCTGTCCATAATTACGAACAGTATCAGCAAACGGGCCACCACCTGGAACGATTAGGGAGGGATGTTTGTCAGAAAATTGATGAATGATATTTCCAATTTTACGTAAATTCTCGCCATATTTGTCATGGATTAGACTTCCGCCTAGTTTAATCATAATTGGAGTGTGCATATAAATTATCCTCTCAATCTAAGATTTACAATTAATTATTTGGAATAGTGAATAGCTTTATTAATTATACCAAATAAGCAAAAATAATTAAGTCGTATTACTATATGAAAGTATAAATACAGTCAATTTTAGTTATATATTGGTAGAAGTTTTGCTACCAAAATTGTTTTTTTACGGGGGGGATGTGGCTTGAATTTACTAATATATGAGTATTTTGCTTCCGGAGCGATGAAGGGTCATTATGATTTGGAGCAAGCAGGTTTTACAATGTTGGACGCTGTCCTAAAAGACTTTACACAGCTTCCAGAACTAGTGATTTATACAATTTTGGATTCCAGTCTTGAAAAAGAAATTTTCCTCACCTCTTATGTAGATAAAGTTAAAATAGACTGGTATAAAGGAGAAATAAATATATTTGAGCAGTTTGAAAAAATATTAATGAATTGCGATGCTGTCCTGATTATTGCTCCAGAAATCAGCGGATTGATTGGTAAAATGACAGCCATAGCCGAAAAAAATAATAAACTTGTCTTGGGA
>JBAYAL010000142.1:0-5019 GCA_041669825.1 Eubacteriales bacterium
TAGATATAATTTTATTTTTTATACATTTTTAGGTATTTTATTTCATATATTGAATTATACAAGAGTTGAACTAACTATTCTAATGGTAATATGTTCATACTATTCCTCTGATTTCATATAAAGAACATATATTGGTCCATATGAACTTTTAGCAATAAAAAAGCGAACCTTATTTAAATGAATTAAATAAGGTTCGCTTTTTCAGTTACTATTTTTTATATAAACAATTACTCTTTATTAAACCAAAGATTCTTTTACTTTAGAAATTAAAAATCGCCATTTCATTACAAAGAAAAGACGATGATTCGCATTTTTTTACCAAAAATATTATACGATTATAATTCTCATTGTTCAATATTTTTATAAACAGTATTAATCTTCATTCTTATAATAGACTTAAATTAATATTATTAGGCTTTATTAGTTGTTTAAGTAAGATATTTTAAAATACCTTTAATAAATTTCTTTTATCCTCCATAGATTTAAACGTATATTTATTTTTTATATATCTTTAATTGATTGATTGATGATCTGGAAGGAATGAAAAGATGAAGGTAAAAGAATTCTTAATAAAAAAATTGCTACCAAATGGAATAACCCTTAGGCGACTGATATTTAGTATCATTATTTTAACTATAATCACTGTGCCTATTCTAACCCGGATATATTTTGTTACTTCACATAGCAACAAAGCTGTTTTTTCTGATGATCCTATCTATGAATATGTTATGAAAAGAGATATTCTCTGTCTAATGATGGCTTACCCCGAGTACTTAACTGGACTAGAAAAAGATAATGATGAAAATGTCTACCTAATAATGAAGTCTGGGAAAAAAATTCTATATGATGATAAAAAGGATAAGAACTCTTGGCAAAAATCTGACAATCCTGACCTCCAGGATATGATGGAAGAAATTTATCCGCTTTCAGACATCACAGAACTTCTACCCAATAAGTGTAACCCTGGTTGTCTAAGAGTCTATCCTCTCTTTAAAGAAGTTTACGGACAAAACAAGAAAGGAATTCTGGACAACCTGGTAAAAGTAAGTATCGGCTATAAATTTGTAGAATTTAACAAATGCAACAATGCCTCCAAGGCACTCAAATCTGTTATGACAGAACTCCTCCCTCTCTCTCGACAGAGCAACAAGATCTATTCTACCTGTTTTCCAAGCAATGGAGCCTATTACTATCGTCTTATCGCAGGTACTAACAGGCTCAGTTCCCATGCCTATGGAATCGCCATAGATCTAAACAGTAAAAAACACGATTATTGGGTATGGACTAGCAGAGAAGAAGGTCAAAAACGGTTAGAATCTTATCCTAAAGAAATTGTACATATTTTTGAAAAAAACGGTTTTGTCTGGGGCGGAAAATGGGGAAATTTTGATATCATGCACTATGAATATCGTCCAGAAATAATTCTCAAGGCTCGTTATTTTTCAGAGGAACCTATTCCTGGCATTCCATGGTATCTTGGATTACAAAAATAATCAAGAAGCTTGGGAATATCTTTGGTTAATCGAAGAGAAGCTATAGATTGCACAAGCTCAGCAACTTACTTCATTTCTATATTCCTTCATTTTTTCATCATATCTATTTATTCTAATCGAGCAATTTTTTTCGTCTTTTACAGCACAAAGGATCCTTATAGTAGCCCCATTTTTTCCTTTAACAAATCTACAACCTCTGTACATATTGCAATCCATACAAGTTGTTTTTAATTCAATTTTTGAAACTTCAACTAATAGCATATTTTTTTCCTCCAATATTCTTTACAAAATTTTTACTTAGTTATTTCGAAAAATAATTAAGTAAACTTAAACTTGTCACTTATCGAAAAATTAAACACATTTTTCTTTAATAATATCTTATGCAATTATCATGCCAGCTTTAGCTGCTTACTATTTTTTTACCCAAATACGCTTATGTTAGCACTTTAAGACTCTACTAAAATTTTATTCTTCATTTTATAAAATTAAATTTGTGTCATAAAACGATTAAGTTTTTCTTTTTGACAATCCTTTTGAATCTATACAAATGTCTAATAACATAAAAAGCGCCATTATTCAATGGTGCTTTTTATTAAAAAATTTCCTTATTTACCTTTTGTTATTCTAGAAATTAGCAATCCCTTTTCCTATACAATCTCTACAATAACCAAATACCTCGAATCTATGGTCTTCAATACTAAAACCCTCAAGTTCCTTTAACTTCATCTCATTAAGAGGACAGCAATTAATTCTAAAGGTTTTACCACAAGATTTACAAATAAAATAATGATGAGGGTCAACTTGGTTGTTTAAAATATAATAACTAATCCCCTCTCCTTTATCAATTCTACAAAGAACTTCAATATGTGTAAATATTTCTAAATTACGATATACCGTTGAAAAATTAATTTTTTGATTTTCTGCTGAAATTATATCAAACAATTCATGGGCACTTAGCCAACGTTTTTCATCTCTTTGAAAAACTTCTAAAATACATTTTCTGTTTTTTGTTAATTTATACCCCTTTTCAACAAGCAAATTTTCCGAACTTAATTTTTTATCATAAATACACACTATTTTCACTCCTTTAAGATCAATTATCTATAATTATCCTATATCTATTTTTATCCTATATCTATTTTTATTCATTATATTTTATAATTCATCCTTTTCCAAGATGAAAATTATTATTTTTCCTACAAGTATTTACATATTTGATACCAAGTGAAAATATGTAGCAAACTCCTGAAACAAGTATAATTGCAGCTCCCGAAGCAATATCAAACTTATAGGAAAGCACTAACCCCAAAGTGGTAAATATTGTACCCAAAAGCACGGACATAAACATCATTTTTTTTATACTTTCTGTAAATTGAGCACTAATACCAGCCGGAATTGTTATCATTGCAATTACCAGAATTATTCCAACTACCCTTATCAGGGTTACGACGGTAAGCGCAACTAAACACAACAATAAGAGATATAATTTTTTAGGATAACTTATTAAAGCAGCAAATTCTTCGTCAAAACAAATTGCTGTGAATTCTCTAAAGAAAATAAATACAACAACCATTATTAAAATATCCAATATAAACATAAGGGTAATATCCGTAGTTGGCACAGCTAAAATACTGCCAAATAAATAGCTGAAAAGATCGGCCGTATATCCCGGGGTAATCTGGATAAAAACAACCCCTATTGCCATACCAATAGCCCACATAACTCCAATAAGTGTATCTTCTCTCTGCCCTGGCTTTTTACTCACTAGGCCAATCGTCATAGCTGTCATTAGGCTAAATAAAACCGCACCTAGCATCGGATTAAACCCAAAATAATAACCCAAACCAATACCACCATAGGCACTGTGGGAAATTCCCCCACTAATAAAAACAATTCTCTTTACTACAACAAATGTACCTACTATCCCACAGGCTATACTGGCTAATATGCCAGCTGTTAAGGCATTTCTCATGAATTCATATTGAAGTACTTCCATCTTTATTCTTTATCCTTTATCCTTTATCCTTTATCCTATAAAATTGAGGGCATCGCTATCTTTTCTTTATAGTCGGAAATTTTTCTATCTAAATGAACAACTCTATTTACATACGATGAAATAACCTTCTTGTCATGCGATACAAGTATTATAGGTATTTCACTATTCAATTCCAACAGAAGCTCATATATTTTATTTTCCATATCAGCATCAATATTTGCTGTCGGCTCATCCAAAATAAGTATTTTTGGTTCCATAACTAAGGCCCTTGCAATCAAAACTCTTTGTATTTGTCCACCTGAAAGCTTTCCAATACTTTTATCTTTAGCCTCTAACATTCCAACTTTCATCAAAGCATCTAAGACAATATTTTTGTCCCGATGAGTAAATTGTTTAAACATTCCCAACTGACCAAGACGACCTGTTACAAGAACCTCCCAAACACTGATCGGAAATTGGCGATCGAAATTATTGTATTGAGGTACATAACCAAAATATTTAAGATTTTTTTCTCGCTTTTCACCCAAAAACCGCACTTCACCTTTAGCTGGTTTAATAAATCCCAGAATCACTTTAAGAAGTGTTGTTTTTCCCCCTCCGTTAGGTCCAACTATCCCTAAAAAATCAGCTTTGTTCACTTCTAAATTAACATTTTCTAAAACAATATTATTATTAAATTTAACCCATATATTTTTTAATTCCAGCACTTTTTCCACTATGGTCTCCTATCTTTATACCAATCCTTTACCAATTTCTTGGCAAATTTTATTCATATTATTTATATAATCCTCAGCAAGGGGATCAATCAATACAACCTTTCCACCTATTTCTTTTGCTATTACTTCAGCACTCTTATCACTTAACTGTGGGGAAGCAAATATTACTTTTATACCTTCTTGTTTAGCAATTTTAACAAGTTTGACAATATCATCTGCACTTGGTTCTTTTCCTTCCACTTCTATAGGAATTTGTTCTAAACCATATTCCCTAGCAAAATACCCCCAAGCTGGGTGAAATACCATAAACTTTTTGCCTCCAAAACCCGAAAGCGAAACCTTTATTTTCTCATCAACTTTATCTAATTCTCCTAAAAAGACTGCTAAATTTTTTTGATAGTATGCTTCGTTTTCAGGATTTATCTCACTCAATGCTTCATATATACTTTTCGCCTGTTTTTTAACCAACATAGGAGAAAGCCAAATATGGGGATCATCACCTATAATTTCAATACCCTTAGAGGAATCAACAACTATCATATCCTTGTTCGTTGCCTTAAGCCTATCCATCCAAGCCATTTCAAAAGGGACATACCCAATTTTTATGTAAACTTTCGCCAAGCTCAAATTAACTAACTGACTAGGAGTTGGTTCATAAGTAGCCGGGCTAGCACCTGGAGGTATCATAACAGTGACATGCACTTTATCCCCCCCTATTTTTTCAACAAATTCTGCTTGTGGAAGAATGCTTACTGAAACCTCTATTATATTCTTTTTTTCAGCACCATCAGTACTGGACAAACTTGTTTCTAAA
>JBAYAL010000143.1:0-4970 GCA_041669825.1 Eubacteriales bacterium
ATTGTTTAGCTGCCTCGAGAGGATCCATTCCATCATTTATCAGAGCTTCAAGTCCCCCGATTTGAGCATCAGACATTTTAAACTTTTTAATCATAGCAACTACTTCAGGCTGTGCAGTTGCAAATTCTTTATTCGCAAGAGCATGAACTTCCTCTGCTTCTCCGAAATCCTTATTAGGATCATCGAGGTATTTCAAATCATATTTTGCAAACATCCAATGTGGACTCCAACCAGTGATAGCAATCCATTCATTATTACGATAGGCTTTATCCATAGCAGCCATCATGGCTGCTTCACTACCCTGAACTACTTCAAAACCAAGGGCATAATTTTCATTGGCTTTAGCTGCAGCCCCCATAATCCCCGCTCCAGCATCTATGCCAATAATCTGACTTTCAAATTTTGCAGCTTCATCTTTCATTTGGGCAATCGAATCTATAGTTACGTACTTAGGTACTACAAGGCCAATCTTCGCTGGTTCCTCGTACCAGATACCACAATCTTCAATTTTATCTCCATAACTTTCCCAATAAGTTTGATGAGTAATAGGCAACCAAGAATCCAAAAATAGGTTAACATCGTTTTTACTCAAACCTACATAAAGAGGAGCAACATCAAGTGCTGTAAGTTCTACAGTATATCCTTGCTCTTCTAAAATAACCTTCCAAAGATTACTGGCAGCAACACATTCTGCCCAGTTTACATAACCAATATTTACTGTTCCCATATCCTCACTAGCCGCAGGTTCCTTTGAAGCAGAACTGCATCCTACAACAAGTGTAAGTGAAACAACTGCAATTAAAGCTACAACTAACAGCTTACGCCAACCTCTTAAATTCTTGTACATTAATAAATCATCCTCCCATTTTTTTGACTCAATTACCTTTTTCCCTGGTATTTAGAGTCATTTTTTTATATCGTCAGTTCTTAAAGAACGACCGATTCCCTGAGTCATCCTATCTAAAATAATGGCCATTATAACTACTCCGACCCCATTTTCAAAACCTTTTCCAATATCCATCTGGGCTATACCAGACAAAACACCAGCTCCAAACCCGCCAGCTCCAATCATTGCAGATATTACGACCATAGACAGCGATAGCATCATTGTCTGGTTAAGTCCTGCCATAATTGTAGGCAGAGCAACAGGAAGCTGTATTTTCCAAAGAAGTTGTTGAGGGGTTGACCCAAATGCTTCCCCTACTTCTACTAAATCTACCGGAACCTGTCTTATTCCTAAGTCTGTGAGTCTTATTGCTGGCGGCATTGCAAAGATCACAGTTGCAAAAACAGCCGGAACTGCACCAAGACCAAAAAACATCAGAGCAGGAATAAGATAAACAAAGGAAGGCATCGTCTGCATAAAATCGAGAACCGGTGTTATCACCCTGTGGAAGCTCTCTTTTCTGCCCCCTAAAATTCCCAGTGGAATACCTATAACTATCGAAACAAATGCAGATATAAGCACTAGTACAAGCGTATCCAATAATGGTGACCAGAGTTTAAGATTGTAGACAAGAAACAATCCTAACAAACTTCCCACAGCCAATTTCCAACCACTCAATTTCCAAGACAAAATAACAAAGATCGCAATTATCAACCACCAAGGAAGAAATTCCAGACCACTATGAAGTCCACCTATTGCCTTATCCATTGCATTAGCAAAGACATCTATAGGATCTTCAAACATATATAAAAGCCACTCAACTGCATCATTTACGACATCTCCCAACGGAAGTTTATACATCTGCTTCACCACCTCTATCAGCAAGTGCAGCAAGCACTGCACCTCGAACGATAATTCCCATCAATTTATGTTCTTCGTTAACCACAGCCATTGGAAGCTTACTCTCAGCAATTACTCCCAGTGCATCTTGAATAAGAACTTCCTCTGTAACTACTGGACCCTGCGAAAGCTCAAAGTTCAGGAAACTTTGGATTCCTTCTTTCTTAGCCTCAAGGGCAGCGTCCGCAGTAAGTATTCCTTTTAGATGTCTCTCCTTATCCACGACAAAAACACTAGATATCCCATGTTCTTTCATTACTCTAAGCGCTATATTAGGGCCATCTCTTAAAAGAACGAGAGGATGTGCCTTCTTCATAACATCTTTCACTGTAAGAATTTTACTACGATCAACACCCTTTACAAATTTAGCAACATAGTCATCGGCAGGATTAGTTATTATCTCTTCAGGGGTACCTACCTGAATAAGCTCACCATCCTTTAAAAATAAGATTCTATCCCCGAGTTTCAGTGCTTCATTCAAATCATGGGTGATGAAGACAATAGTTTTATTCATCTTTTGTTGTAAGCTAAGTAGTTCATCTTGCATTTCTTCCCTTATTAATGGATCGAGAGCACTAAACGCCTCATCCATAAGCAAAATATCTGAATCGTTAGTCAAAGCTCTAGCTAAACCGACACGCTGTTTCATACCTCCGCTAAGCTGGGAAGGATATTGGTTCTCTAAGCCACCCAACCCTACAAGTTCGAGACTTTTTATCGCTTTTTCTTCTCTCTTATTCTTAGGTATTCCCTGAACTTCGAGTCCATAAACAGTGTTTTGAAGTACCGTTCTATGTGGCAAAAGTGCAAACTGTTGAAATACCATTGCCGTTTTTTCCTGTCTTACTTTTCTCAGTTCCTTATCTTTTAACTTTGTTATGTCTATCCCATCAATCACAATCATTCCATCACTCGGTTCAATCAATCTGTTTAAGCAACGTAAAATCGTTGATTTTCCACTCCCCGACAAACCCATAACGACAAATATTTCACCCTCATTTACAGTAAAACTAACATCATTAATGCCGACTGTATGACCAGTTTCTTTTAATATATCCTCTTTACTTTTTCGCTCCTTCAACATATTCAGTGCTTTCTGCGGATGCGCTCCGAATATTTTCATTAAATTTTTTACTACAATTTTTTCTGACATAATAACCTCCTTAAAAAACAAAAAACCCTGCGCAAATATCAGGGGGCTTTTCCATAATTACAAAAAATGAAAATGCAAAAAATAAAAACAACATAAAATAATACAATTTATCTGCTGTAAACCAAAACCACACTTACATAGTTAGCTAACAACCTCAAGCTGTCATTACCCAAAAACAATGCGCTTCGCTCTATAAACTAGGGTCCCCATTTTCCACCCGAAAAATTTAGCTATAGATATTTTTCCCTTTGTTAAGTATAACACTTTTTGGGCCATATGACAACGTAGTGTTTATTATAAAGTTGTCTGTCAAAGATATCTTATAAAGTTATTTAATGTATAAAAAGTTAATTATTGCTATAATGTTTTTGCAATTCAAACAGAAAGCACCCTGATATTAATAATTTTATTTACCCTGCTATAATGAATAAATTATTCCATAATCACCTTTTTTTTATTTTGTTATACTTCATATTATTCTATTTATTTCAATTTTTAATCATAAAAAAATAAATAAAACGCCACTGCTACATGAACGTTTTATTTATTAAATTTTAAAATCATATATTAATTTACGAATAACAATCACTAATTAGCGTTGACTATTAGCTTACTACAATATTGACAAGTTTACCTGGCACTGTAACTACTTTTAGGATATTTTTACCCTCAGTATACTTAACTACTTTATCAGCTGATAGTACAATTTTTTCCATTTCTTCTTTAGAAACATCTGCAGGTACCTGGATTCTATCCCGAACTTTTCCGTTAATCTGCAAAATTACCATAACTTCTTTTTCCACCAAAGCATCTTCGTCAACACTTGGCCAGCTCTGAGCGTGGATAGTATCTTTATAACCTATCTGATGCCAGAGTTCTTCTGAAATATGCGGGGCAAAAGGTGCCAGTAAAAGAAGAATTGTTTCAATTCCTTCCCTTACAACTAGCATATTGGGGCTCTTTTCTTCCTTATAATGATAAAGAGCATTTACAAGTTCCATAATAGAACTGATAGCTGTATTGAAATTAAAACGAGTACCTACATCATTAGTTACTTTCTTAATAGCTACATGAGTATGCCTACGCATTTCTTTAGCTTCATTATCAAGCTCTAATAATCCTAAATCTGCAAAGCCTGTCCCGATTTTCAAACCTGAATTTGATGCCAAAGAACCTGTCCCCGTGGTTTCTTCCTCGTACTGCAAAACAAGTCTCCAAACTCGGTTAAGAAAACGATAACAGCCTTCAACTCCCTGCTCATTCCATTCCAAATCCCTTTCAGGGGGAGCAGCAAACAAAATAAACATTCTCGCTGTATCTGCGCCGTATTTACCTATTATCTCCTCAGGACTTACCACATTACCTTTGGACTTAGACATTTTAGAACCATCCATACATACCATGCCTTGTGTAAGCAGGTTTTGGAAAGGTTCATCAATTTTCAGATATCCAAAATCTTTAAGTGCCTTAGTAATGAATCGGGAATATAACAAATGAAGAATTGCGTGCTCAACACCGCCAACATATTGATCGACATTCATCCACTTGTCAGTCATTTTTTCATCAAAAGCCTTGGTTTCATTCCTAGCATCACAGTATCTTAAATAATACCAAGATGAACACATAAAAGTATCCATTGTATCAGTTTCCCTGCGAGCAGGTGCACCACAAACTGGACAAACAGTATTAACAAAAGCAGCAGATGTCGTAAGCGGATTTTCTCCAGGTTTAAACACTACATCAGAAGGCAAATTCACAGGAAGCATATCATCAGGCACGGGAACTATTCCACATTTTTCACAATATACAATCGGAATAGGCGCTCCCCAGTAGCGCTGCCTAGAGATCAGCCAGTCACGCAATCTATAATTTATTTTTCTTTCACCTAATTTATTCTTTTCAAGTTTAGTTACCATTTTTTGCAGAGCTTCCCTATTTCCCAGACCATTATAATCTGCGGAGTTTACCATAATACCGTCTTTAGCATAAGCCTCATTCATAGCTTTATCTTTTTCTTCTATAGGTATATCA
>JBAYAL010000144.1:0-4968 GCA_041669825.1 Eubacteriales bacterium
TCACCCTTGCGAATAACCAGAGATACGCCATCTAGTGCGTGCAAAGTTTTCTCATTCTTGTTGAAAATGCTTTTTTTTGCTGTAACATAGTGTTTTTTTAAGTTTTGAGCTTCAATTATTACAGGAACCATCTTTTCTCTCACCATCCTATCTGCCCTATCTATGATGACACGCCGCCACATGTCCAACTTCTTCCCCATATGCTTGCAAAGTGGGAGCCGTGTCACATCGTCTATCCGCATAAGGGCACCGAGGCGCAAAAGCACATGCCTTTGTTTTATTAAACAATTCTGGTGGACTTCCAGGTATTGTGGAAAGATATTTGCCCCTTACTCCTGCTTTTGGAATACTATTGATTAGTGCCTGACTGTAAGGGTGCGCCGCTTTCCTGAAGATACTTTTAGTTTCGGCATTTTCCACCACTTGGCCCGCATACATAACCGACACACGATCACACATTTCAGCTACGATTCCAAAGTTATGAGTAATCAATAAGATCGAAAGTCCCATTTCTTTTTGAAGTCCCTTCAGTAGGTCGAGAATCTGGGCCTGAATGGTCACGTCCAGGGCGGTCGTAGGTTCGTCAGCAGTCAACAAGTCAGGACTGCAAGCAATAGCCATTGCAATCATTACCCGTTGCTGCAAACCCCCGCTCAACTCAAAAGGGTACTGGTCAATACGCTTTTCAGGCGGATTTATTCCTACCTTAACGAGCATTTCCATTGTTTTGTTTCGAGCTTCTTTTTTACCGCATTGCTTATGTCCTGAAAATATCTCCCCTATCTGGTCACCAACAGTCAACAATGGGTTTAATGCGGTCATAGGATCCTGAAAAATCATCGAGATACGAGCACCTCTCACCTTCTGCATCTCGCGTTCTGTAAGAGTCAAGATATCCCTACCTTGAAACAATATCTGCCCCTTAACTCGGCTACGCCGACTATCATGCAGGCGCATAATAGATTTAGCAGTCATACTTTTACCGCATCCGCTCTCCCCAACCAAGCCGTGGATTTCGCCCTTTGCTATCCTTATATCAACGCCATCCAAAGCATGAACGATTCCTCTTGTAGACATGATATCAACTGTTAAATCTTTAATTTCCAACAGATTTTCCATCAACTCACCCCCTCTTTTTGCAGTTTTCTCTCCTGCTTTTCAAAAGAAGGTAACTTCCGTTGGATAGGCTCTAAATATTGATGGATACTATCACTCATTATGTTTAACACCACTACCGTAACGACAATTGCCCCACCTGGAGCCAAAGCCAGCAAGGGGGTTTGCAATAGAAAATTGCGCCCTTCATCCAGCATTGCACCCCAATCCGCCGTAGGCGGCTGGACTCCAAGCCCTAAGAAGCTTAAGGCCGCCAAATCAAGAATGGCATACGCCATATCCAGGGTAATTTGCACAGTAATAGTTGAAACACAATTAGGCAGGATATGCCTAAACATAATTCTAAAATCAGAATAACCAATGGATTGTGCTGCTTCTACATAAGTTTTATTTTTTTCCACCAAAGTCAGTGAACGTACTAAACGGGTTAACATCGGCACATAGACAATCCCCAGCGCCACTATCGCATTATTCATTCCACGCCCAAAACCTGCCACAAAGATAAATGCCAGCAATAATGAGGGAAAAGAAAGCACCACATCACACACTCGCCCTATGGCCGCATCTATCTTGCCACCATAATAACCTGCAAACAAACCAAACGGCACACCAAGCATCACTGAAAATGCGACCACACCCAACGCACCTAGCAAAGTTGTTCTTCCACCATAAAACAAACGCGTAAGCAAATCACGTCCTACCTTATCTGTTCCCAGCAAGTGCCCTGAAGAAGGCTGGGAAAGGGAATTAGCAAGATCTTGGGCTGTAGGCGAATATGGAGAAATAGACGGTGCTAGAATACAACAACCTATAATCAACACCAAAATTAATGAAGATAGCATAAAAGGTACAGTAAATAAAGTACCCTGCTGTTTTCTTATTCTAAACATTGGCCTATGTAGAAAATTTCCTTTAAATTTCATCATATCTTTTCCTCTATTTTATTACAGACGGATTCGTGGGTCTATTAAGGCATACGTTACATCCACAATTAAATTAATCAATAAAAACATTACCACAAGCATCAGAGTAATTCCCTGTACTACTGGATAGTCCGCACTCTTAATCCCCTCAATCAACAATGCCCCTAACCCTCCCAGTGCAAAAACATTCTCCACCAAAACTGCACCAACTATCATTGATCCTACTTGGATACTCGTGACAGTGATAACTGGTATGATTGCATTTTTCAGACAATGCTTCAGTACCACTTTCCAGTAGGGGGTACCTTTAGCAACTGCCGTTGTAGCATAATTAGCATTAAGTTGCTCAATCATATTGCTACGGGTAATTCGTGAAATCAGAGCCACCATATTCATACTCAATGCAATCGACGGCAAGGCTAAATAGTAGATGTTTTCAGTGAAAGAATTTCCTGTGCCGAAAGAAGGAAAAACTCTAATTTTTAAGGCAAATAACAACATCAGTACAATACCCGTTAAAAAAACTGGGGAAGATACGAATACCAGCGTCAACATGGATAGCACCCTGTCTACCACTGAATTCATCTTAACCGCACTAATAATGCCAATAGGAATCGCAATAAATATCGCCAACAATGAACTCATTAGCACCAATTGCAATGTTGTAGGTAACCGTTCAGCCACTAAAGATATCACCGATTGCTTATGCTGAAAGCTGTCACCGAAATCACCCTTTAGCGTATTGGTAATCCAGATAAAATATTGTTCAGGCTCGGTTTTATCCAGATGATATTGCTGTTCCAGTGAATGACGTGTCTCAATACTTATTTGTTTACCTTTCGTCATGGAGGCAATAGGATCTGACGGTGCAATACGCACCATAATAAAAACCAGGACCGATACTGCCAATATAATAGGAATCAACTGAAGAATCCGTTTTACAACATATTTTAGCAAGCAAATTGCTCCTTCCGTCAAGTCAATTATGCAAAAGCACAAATATTAAAATAAAAAGATATACAGTAACGAAAGGAATCGCTTCTGTACATCTTTGTACACATTACTAGATAGCTCCTCCACTGTTGCAGTGAGAGTTTAGGGTTTATTCAACCAAAAACCAACCAAATGTGTTAGCCCACACCAGTTTCGGCAATAAAACCTTTCCCCATCTTTCACCAGCCCGCTAAGCCTCCCAATGGATACTAATTATTATCGCTCCTCTATCGCTCAATATTTCGCTTTTTTCTATTTAGTATAACTGAAGATACCTGTGATGTCAAAACAATACACACCTTAACAACGCTTATAAAAGCATAGCTTCACCTTTACTTTTGGCCCATATATGTTGTTAATATTGGTTATTAATTCATTATTAACCCACCGCCAACAAATATGGTCTGCCAGTCATAAACCGACTCCAGTCAGAAGCCAAAAAGAGGACGGGGCCAACTATATCTTCTGTCAATGCAATTTTTCGTAGGAGGGATAAGCAATAATCATTTCTTTTACTTCTTCACTTGTCTGCTGACTTGTATCTGTAGGGTAGACTAATCCTGGTGCAACACAATTGACACGTATGCCAAACTGACCTAATTCTGCGGCAAGACTACGACTATAACCAATTTTAGTTAAAAAAGGGGTTATTTTCCTTCTCCCAACCAATGCTTGTACTTTCTTCATGACCTGGATACACCCTAGTTTCATCAGGCAAGACAAATATTTTTCCTCGAATAGAAGATAATATTTGTTTAAAATTACCACCAGGGAAGTCAGTTCTTCCCACAGCATTTTGAAATAATGTATCTCCGCTAAACAAAATATTATCAGTATATAAACAAATTCCTCCAGGGGTATGACCAGGTGTATGAATCACTTTTAATACCACGTTGCCTATAGCTAATTCCTGATCTTCTGTTAAAAAAATTTCTGGTGGATTATCGATAAGTTCTTTTTGTAGCATCGGCTCATCAATAATTTCTATATCTGCTTGGTGCATAGCTACCGGGACCTGTAAAAATTCCCTAATTTCTTTCAGGGCTCCCAAATGATCAGAGTGTCCATGAGTTAGAACAATCATTATAATCTCCAGTTTTAATGATCTAATTTTATTCAAAATCATTTTTGCTCCATCCCCTGGATCAATAACAATTCCCTTCATCGTCTCCTCGCACCAAAACAGGTAACAGTTGGCACCCATACCTGGGGTAATAATCTTTTCTAAATTGTACATAAACTTCGCTCCCTAATAAATATTACATTTAAGAATATATTACGATAAATCTCGATCTACAATATTCTAATATTTCATACTCATAAAATTTTACACTTTCTGTGCTATCTGTGAATCACTTTTTAAACTATACAATAAAACATCATCTTAAATCTCTACAATTACTACATTTTTTCATTTTTAAACCTAGCGAACTTAATCCTAATCCCTTGATTGACAAATTTCTCTTCATATTCTGTCATTATATTTTCTTCTAACCCACTTTGATATAAGTCATATGTCCTATATAATTCATTAAAACCCGTATCTTTAAAATAATCAAGACTGTCTACAAAAAGTAATTCATCATCTGTTTTTAACCAAACTTCGGACCCATTCTTTAAAAAGGTCTTATATTTGTTAAGAAAATTCGTATGTGTCAATCTCCTTTTGTGATGTCTCTTGCTAGGCCATGGGTTGCAAAAATTTATATATATTTTTTCAATTTCATCTTCACCAAATACACTTTCAATATTTTCTATATTCATCGAAATAATTTTTACGTTATCCAAATTATTTTTATTTAGTTTTCTTAAGACATATACTAACAGTTCATCGTGTGCATCAATCACGATATAATTAATGTTTTTGTTGCTACCTGCAAGTTGGGTTATAAAATTCCCTCTACCACAGCCCAATTCTAAATGGATTGGATAATCA
>JBAYAL010000145.1:0-4930 GCA_041669825.1 Eubacteriales bacterium
AAAGAACCAGATCACTATCAAGTTGACACGCTCGATAGGCAAGATCCTGCTTGGAAAGACAAAAATTTTAGTCTTTATGAGGTGGTCTTTCATGTAGCGGGGATTGCACATGTTTCATCAGACCCCAAGATGGAAGACTTGTATTATAAAATCAATCGTGATCTAACCATTGAAACCGCAAAAAAAGCCAAGGCAGAAGGGGTTCAGCAATTTGTGTTTATGAGTAGTATTATTGTTTATGGCGATAGTACCAGTCATAAGCGCATCATTCATCGAGAAACAGTTCCAACGCCAAGTAATTTTTATGGCAATAGTAAATTGCAGGCAGAAAAAGGCATCCAAAGTTTACAAGATGACTCTTTTAAAGTGGTGATCCTTAGACCCCCAATGATTTATGGTAAAGGGTCTAAAGGCAATTATCCAAAGCTGGCTAAAATGGCCCAAAAGACACCCATCTTTCCAGATATCGATAATGAACGCAGTATGCTGCATATCGATAATTTGTGTGAATTCATTAAACTGATGATTGATTATGAAGAATCAGGACACTTCTTTCCACAGAACAAAGAGTATGTAAAGACGAGTGATATGGTTAGGTTAATTGCGAAAGTTCATGGGAAAAAGATTAAACTGACGAAAGCATTTAACCCAATTTTGAGATTAATGGGTAAGAAAGTTGGGATTGTTAATAAGGTGTTTGGCAATTTGGTTTATGAAAAGTCTATGAGTGAGTATGCAGAGAATTATAGGGTTGGGGATTTGAGAGAAACGATAAAAAAAACAGAGATAGAGATTTAAGATGAAAAAAGTTCTTATATTAGTTAATCACGATGTAGTTATTTATAATTTCAGAAGAGAACTTGTTGAGCGACTTTTAGCAGACGGATATGAAGTATTTATATCTTCACCCTATGGTGAGCGTATTGATGAATTAACAGCTATGGGGTGTAAATATATTGAGGCTTCAATAGCCCGTCATGGAACAAATGTCATTGAAGAATTGAAGCTAATATCTTATTATAAAAAAATCATTAAAGACGTGAAGCCAGATGTGGTTCTTTCCTATACCATTAAACCTAATATCTATGGTGGAATGGCTTGCAAATCATTAGGAATTCCATATATAGCTAATATTACGGGATTAGGAACTGCTGTTGAGAAAAATGGTTTAATGCAAAAAATAACGATTATGCTCTATAAAAGTGCATTTAAAAAGATTAATTGTGTTTTTTTTCAAAATATGGAAAATAGACAGTTTTTTATTGATCATAAAATAGCGGTTGATAAACATAGATTAATTCCAGGATCTGGTGTGAACTTGGAGCAGTTTAGTGTTTTAGAGTATCCTTCCAAAAAAACGACAGAGTTTGTTTTTATATCGCGAATTATGAAAGAAAAAGGAATTGACCAATACTTAGAAGCGGCAGAATACATCAAAAACAAATATCCTGATACACAATTTCGTATTTGTGGATTTTGTGAAGAAGCTTATGAAGATAAATTGAAAATCCTTCAAGATAAGGGCATCATTATTTATCATGGCATGGTGCGCGATGTTAGAGAAATATTGAAAGAAACGCATTGTACAATTCATCCTACCTATTATCCTGAGGGTATGTCAAATGTTTTGCTTGAAAGCTGTGCCTGTGCCAGACCAATTATTACAACAGATCGCAGTGGATGTAGAGAAATCGTTGATAGTGGTATTAATGGGTATGTTGTAGAACAGCGAAATAGTAAGGATTTAATAGAAAAGATTGAGCAATTTTTAAAACTAAGTTATGAAGAAAAAAAACAGATGGGCTTAGCTGGTAGGCATAAAATTGAAAGAGAATTTGATAGACAGATAGTGGTTGAGGCTTATGTGGAAGAAATTCAAAGGGTAAAGGAAAAAATTAAATGAAAAGATATATTCGAGCAGCAATATGTTTAGTATATTCAATTATCAAATTTTGCCTTATAAAATTATTTCACATGCATGGATTTAAATTTACTCCATTGAATTTAGTATCGCCATTAACTGAGATAGAAATTGGTAAAAAAGCAAAGCTTAAATTGGGCAAAATGGTTCGTATGCGAAGCGGTTCAAAAGTCAAAGTTCGTAATGGTGCTGAGGTGCAGATTGGAGAGAATACCTCTTTGAATTATGGATGTATGATTGTAAGCCATGAAAAGATAATCATTGGTAAAGATGTACAATTTGGTCCTAATGTATTAATTTATGATCACGACCATGATTTCAGGAAAAAGAATGGGTTAAAGGATTTAAAATATAAGACTTCAAAAATTGAAATTGGTGATAATGTTTGGATTGGTGCAAATACAATTATTTTAAAAGGTAGTAAAATAGGTAATAACTGTGTTATTGGAGCAGGAAGTGTAATTAAAGGAAAATTTGAAGACAATACAGTGATTGTCCAGAGAAGAGAAACACAAATTTTGTATTCACAAAGGAAATATTGTAAAAGATGAAAAGAGGAAGAAGTCAGGCCCATAAACTTAAGCCCATTATTAATATTATAGTTAAATTCTGCTATATATTCCCTGAAAATATTAGGGTAAAGTTGTTTGAACATTATCGTAAAACAAAAGGCAAAAAAGGTTTGTTAATTCGATATGTTTTATTAAAGACGATTGCAAAATCCGTAGGAGACAATGTTTCGATTCATCCTGATGTGTATTTATTAAATGTCAACATGCTATCAATTGGAAATAATGTGAGTATACACCCCATGTGTTATTTTGAAGCATGGGGAGGAATAATAATTGGTGATGATGTGTCAATTGCTCATGCTGTTACAGTGTTATCAGTTAATCATAAATACAGAGATTTAAATATTCCTATTAAAGATCAAGGAATTGAAAAAAGACCAACAGAAATAAAATCGAATGTTTGGATTGGAGCTAAGGCATCAATACTAGGAGGTATAATTGTAAACAGCGGTTCAATTATAGCAGCAGGGGCTGTTATTTCAAAGGATGTTGAAGAAAATGCAGTCGTAGCTGGTGTGCCTGCAAAAATCATAAAATTAAGAGGTGTATAGATGGATATAATATTTGCACATGATCATAAATTCAGAGTGATGGATGGAGAGTATTATTCGACAGGGGGATTATCTAATGATGTTCTTACTAGGTATACTAATGTTTTTGGTAACGTTACTGTAATTTGTAGAACAGTTCCTAAACAAATAAATGATAAAAATTTATCAAAGATAATAAATAAAAATGTATTTATTGTAGAAGGTTATAATAATCGGTCAACAATCAAGGACACCATAAAGAATGCAGATGCTGTAATAGTTCGTTTACCAAGTATTATTGGAAATGTAGCAGTTAGGTATGCTAAGTACTTTAATAAGCCATATTTGGTTGAAATTGTTGGTTGTCCATTGGATTCATACTGGAATCATAGTATAAAAGGGAAAATAGTAGCACCATATTTTTTTTTAAATATGAAAGCAATTGTTAAGAGAGCTCCGTATTCACTATATGTTACAAATAAATTTTTGCAAAAAAGATATCCTTGTAATGGTAGAACTATAGGCTGTTCAGATGTTGTTCTATTGGGTACAGATGAAGAAGTTTTGAAAGATAGAATTCGATTTATTAACAACCGAAAAAAGGATGCAGCTGTTACTATTGGAACTATAGCAGCAGTGGATGTAAAATACAAAGGGCAAGAATATATAATAAGAGCTATTGCAAAATTAAAAAAAGAAGGCTATAATTTTGAATATTGCCTTGTTGGCGGAGGAAATTATGAGTATCTAAGTTCAGTTGCAAAAAAACTTGATATAAAAAATAATATAAAGTTTCTAGGCACATTACCACATAACGAAGTATTTAGTTATTTGGATACTCTAGAGATATATGCTCAACCGAGCCTAGTAGAAGGACTCCCAAGGGCTCTAATTGAAGCAATGAGTAGAGGGTGCCCTGCAATTGGCTCTGTAGCAGGAGGAATAACAGAATTATTGGATGAAAATTGTGTTTTTCATAAGGGTGCAGTTGATGAAATATGTGAAATACTTAAGAGCTTTACAATAGATAAAATGAAAAAAGAAGCAAAAAGAAGTTTTGAAATTGCTCAAAGTTATAGAAGAGAAGTATTAGACAAAAAACGAAAAAACTTTTATAAAGAGTTTGCAGAGAGTGTAGGTAATTGAAATGATAAGAGTACTTCACATTGTAAAAAGTATGGATATGGGCGGATTAGAAACTTTTATAATGAATATTTATCGAAAAATAGATAGAGATAAGGTCCAGTTCGATTTTTTGATGCATACAGATAAAGAATGTGTATTCTCTAAAGAAATACGGAGTTTAGGTGGTAATCTTTTTAATGTTCCCGAAAGAAATAGAGGAGTTTTGAACAATAAAAAGGCATTAAATTCTTTTTTTAAAGAACATCCAGAGTATTCAATCGTACATCAACATTTAAATTCGTTGTCTTATATTGAACCACTAAAAGCCGCAAAAAGAAATAATGTTAGGGTTCGAATTATTCATGGACACTCTACTAAAGAAGGTGGAAGTAAAATTCACAATCTTTTGCATTGTTGGAATAAGTTATTCATTAAACGATATATTACGGACTACTTTGCATGTTCTGATTTATCGGCAAAATGGTTATTTAGTAAAAAAATATATAGAAGTGGAGCATATCAGATCATAAATAATGGTATAGATACAGATTTGTTTGGTTTTAAATATGAGGTCAGAAACCGTATGAGAAAAGAACTAAATATCGTAGATAAATTTGTTGTAGGACTAGTTGGGCGTTTTTCATATCCTAAAAATCATGAATTTCTCATTGATATTTTTGAAAGTATACATAAAAAAAATAATTCATCAGTTTTACTTTTAGTTGGAGATGGCGAAATGCGTAGCTCTATCGAATATAAACTCAAAGAAAAAGGATTAGAAA
>JBAYAL010000146.1:0-4923 GCA_041669825.1 Eubacteriales bacterium
CAAAAATCAATTATAGGTGCAAATTAATTGAATTAACTAGATATAGCAACAATAGATTGACTATCGTCAATCTATTGTTGCCCCGCTCTACCAAAATTTATATAAAACAACACTGCTAATAAGATCAATTAAAATACATTACAACTTTCTGCATTTTTACATTAAAGACCATTTTTCAATCATGGCAAATACAACGCTTAAGACAATAGAAGCATAAAACAATTTAAATAAGGCTTCAGCCAGCTTTTCTTTATTACCCATTTGACCATTACAAGGTTTTTTAGAATCAACGTCCAGAATTGAACCCTTATTTTCACTAGCATTCAAAATATTTTCCATCACACCTTCATCACCTTTTTTGTACCCTTTAATACTTTTGCCAACGAATCTTCTGAATTTGGCCACATTATCCAAAAAACCTCCAACAGGGCAGAATCCAGAACACCACATTCGGCGGAAAAATCTGCTTCACTATTTTTAGCAGAGACCATAATAATTGGCACATTCGAAATTTCTCTTACTTTTGTGCAAATAGTTAACCCGTCTGTCCCTGGCATCATAATGTCAAGAATAACCAAATCCGCATGATTTAGTTGAAATGCTAAATATAGTTGATCACCAGAGGTAAATGTTTTCACATGATACCCAGCATGAACTAAAAAGACTTTAATTACATCAAGGATTTCCACCTCATCATCTGCAACATATATTAGTTTTTTCATTCTGCCTCCTCTATTTAATGATAAATCTCTACCAAAAAATAAACTCAGGAAACAATGACTATATTGCATTTTCACTTAGGACAAAATTGCTATGCTGCGTTTTAAGTTATTTTCACTTTATCACAAAAAGCACCTATATTCCTATAATGGTTGTCTAGCTAAAAGTATTCTTACCTTATGTACTATTTACCTTCCAACAATTTAATAAATAATTTCACTTTTCAGATATATTCTATCAGATATTCCTGAATTATGATGTAGTCTATGCAACACTCTGACGTAATAATATAGAAATCGATTTTAATCAAAAGTTATTTTAAAATTGAGTACCGATTTTAGCAAACTAAATTGGTTCATTATAAAATCATTAACACAAAAATTATCATTTTCCACCGCATCTAAACACCCTTCTTTTTTTTAATTTAGAACGAAAAATATGTTTTTTCTACAGCTATCTGAATAATATGCCAAATTACAGGATGATTAAATAATTATCTATTATCTATTATCTATTATCTGCTCTGCTATATGTTTAAAAAATACAAAACTCAACATATATATCAACACAGAAATTATCCCAACTACTACTAAATATCCACCTTTAATCATAAACATGGCTGATTTAACTATACTCCAATAATTTCCAAGGGGGACACTAACTAATAACAATACACAATTTGAACCAAATAAAGGGAATAAGGACTTCCACCACTTTATTTTCATATTCAATAAATTTTTTAACAATATATACAACAAAACAGAATTAACAAATGCCCCAATTGAAGCCCCATATCCTATCCCTACCGCCCCGAACAGACCAACAAATACGTACTCTAAAATAATTGTAACTATCATAGATGTAAAAGCAGCTATTAACGGTATTCTCTTATTTCCCTGTAGAAGTGATACTCTTACCAATAATGCAGAAAACCCTAAAAAGACTATGCAAAAAACATAGCCCGACAAGATTGTTGTTGTAATTAAACTTGATTTAGCGGTGAACTCCCCTCTTTCAAACAGTATGTTTACTATTGGAACCCTGTAAATATAAAGTAAAATAGTAAGCGGTAACGTAAAAATCACCCCTACATATAAGAAACTAAATATACTTCTAGAAAATTCCTCTTTATCCTCAGAAATATATTTTCTAGTAATCATAGGAAATGCTACTGTACTTACTGCAGCAATAAAAACCCATATAGGAAATTGCACAAGTCTGAAGGCATAATTTAAGCCTGACAACACTCCCTGCCCAAGTCCTGACGCTAAATATCTTTCAAATAAATAAATACTCTGTGTTGTTGCCAAAAATAAAAAATAAGGAATAAAATTCCAAAATATCTCTAATAATTCTGTTTTACAAGCCTTAATACCTTTAAAATCTGGCATCACCCTGCATTTTTTAATTACATAAATCCAGATAAAAATTAACTGTGCAAGCACTGCTAAAATTATAAAAAGTGCAAGCAATAATACGCCTTCTTTTAAAACTACACTCTTCTCATATAATAAAATCAGTCCCAAAAGCAAAACACCATTAAAGACAACTGGACCGACTGAAGAACTTGCAAAACAATCTTTGGACTGAAGTATACCCATCCCTAAATTAATTAATGGAAATACGATCAAAAGAGGAATAAGAATAACCAAGATTTCTATTCCTACAAAATGCCATTGTTCGCTCATGCCACTACCCAAATGCTGCACAACCCAGAAACGACCAAAATATAAAAAAGCTGAAATTATTATACTTATCATAATAGAATAAATAATTATTCCAGCAAATATCCCACCGACATCGTCCTTTCTTTGTCCAAAAAAAAATTTTGTAAAAGCTGGAATTACCGCCACTCCTAAAGCAGTAGCAAACAAATTATTACCTATAGTATCAATAATAAAAAAGCTTAAGAAAAAAGCATCTGCCTCTGCAGAAGTTCCCAGGTATGCGCCCATATAGATATCTTTTAACAGCGATACTATTGCCAAAATACAATTTATTAATATTACAATTAGAATATTTTTTGATATTGCATTTTTAGATATTAATTTTTTTATCGATTCCATTCTTTACCTTCTTTACCCGATAGGCTAGTATCACTTTTAATTATTTTCAAATGGATACCACGGGATAATCTACACCAATAAGTATCTCTCTTACAGGAGCAAAATCAAAATCAGTTATAATTTTCTTAATTTTGTCAATGTTATTTTCAATATTGTAATAGTGCGTAAATTTTATTAATGGGGTTACTTTAACCTTGGGCTGACCACCATCTTGCTCCCATGGGTGAAAATATGCTACAACCGATCTACTCTTATTAACATTTTTATAGGCTTTCTTAATTAAATAATAAAATAAAAATCTTGAGTACAACCCTCCTGCAAACGGTACCCTGGCCTTTCCTATTTCAACTACTGATGAAGGTAATTCTACTAATTTAAGTTCTCTACCATTCACTATGGGATGAAAGGGAACTACAGGTATCCCGCTCATTCCTGAAAGAGGTGTTTTAAATGGTTGAAGGCTACAATCATATTTATAACCTTCTTCTTCCAAAACCTCTAAAGCCCATAAGTTTTTTCCATTTATTGACCAGGAAGGAGCGCGAAAAGTATTTATCCCGACTCCTGATATGTCTTCTAAAGTCCTTTTGCTTCTTATAATATCTTCTCTGAATTCTTCTTTTCCCTGCTTAGTAACCATTTCATGATTGTAACTGTGATCTGCTAATTCATGTCCTTGCTTAACAATATCACGTACCAAATCAGGGTGTGCAGCTGCGACAAGACCCAGCACAAAGAAAGTAGCTTTTAACCCACTTTCTGCAAAAATATCAAGTAATAACCTAGTGCTATAATCCACTCGATCTTCAAAAGAACTCCATGTTTTTTTCTCAAATCTCAAATCCTCAGTTTGGTACCAATCTTCAACATCTACAGTTAACGCATTTTTCATGATTTGCCTCCTTCTTCACAAGCTTAACGCTTGAATATCATTTTCCACATTTTTTTATCCGGCATATAATGCAATACTGCCAAAATAAAACCAATTATAGGCATTGGATCATCCCAGGAAAGAATATCATCATAAACATTATGTTTTTTTCCTGCAAAAAAAGAGGGCTCCAAACTCCAGCGTTCCTTATTAAATACAAAGTGCAATATATCTCCTGGAAGAGACCACCTACACCTTATTCCAATTTTATATTCGAAAACATCATTAATTTCTTTATTGATTGCCAGACAGTAATACAGCCAAGGAAAATCAACCCCACAAACTATGGAAAGATTAAGAGAAGCCCAAAACCGTGTATTAATCTCCATAAATTTGTAAGTGCCATCCCTGGGATCTTCCATAAACTCTACTTCAGCAATTCCTTTCCAATTCAGTCCTTTCATTAATCTATCAGCTTTTTCGACCAAATCAGGCCGCCAAACACTCTCCTGTAATGTACTCGGACCTCGCTCCAAGGGAAAATGCCTTAATTCTTTTTGAACAAAAGAAGCCCTCAGCTTTCCATTATTGTCATATAGTAAACAAACATCATATCTGGGACCTTGCGGGATATATTCCTGTATCAGAGGGAATGGATATTCTTTATGTATTCTTAAGTACTCCGTAACCATCCCGCGAGGCCCTTCCACAATCGCAATCCCTCTTGATCCTGAACTTTTTCGCGGCTTAATAATAACAGGGTAAATCAAATCATTTGTCAGTAAATCTAACTTTTCAAGACTATCTCCCCCATTCACTTTAATACTTATTGGGATATCTATTCCCACGCTTTTTGCTTTTCCAACTGCTGAGTTTTTATCAGAAGCTATTATGTAATCATTTAATTCCGGCAAAAGTAAACTACAATAATCTTTAAGCTCACCTTGATTATTTACAACAATATCCATTACAACATCATCCATTGGAAATAACACTTTGAAATTATTCTTTTGTAACAATTCTTTTAACCAACTTAAATATTTTTGTCTATCATTTATTGGTTTCGGATAAACAAGCCCTTTGCTACAGTATTTAGAAAATCTTGAAGTTGCCCAGCGAGTGTCTTCTCCTGTTATAACATCTATACCTTTAAGTCCTAAAGACCTAATTACAGCAAGCGATTTTCTCTGTTGGGCATCAGTCAGAAATACAGATTTACTTTTTTTCTCCATTTTAAAGTTCTCCCCATACTCCTTCAAAATACTC
>JBAYAL010000147.1:0-4901 GCA_041669825.1 Eubacteriales bacterium
ACCTGCATGTATAAGAAAAACACAACCATCTTAATCTGGATGGTTGTGTTTTTCAGGCCTTAACTTAATGACATTGACTCTATAGGGTACATATTACACATATTCTTATTGGATTATTTAAGCTTGTATTCTGCAAATAAAACTATAAAACAGCTTAATTACTTGCTTTATCCATAAAAAATTAATAGCAATATCATCTTATCTATTACAATGTTTTGTTTCATTATCTTATCTACCCCCGCTCTTGGCAATAATATTGAATCTATGTAGGACAAATAAGAATTTTGAAAAGAATAGTATTTCTTTCATATGTAAAATTGCTTAACAAAAGCAAAAAAACAGGTACAAACCTGTTTTTTTATCTAGTATAAATATGTAGAAAGTAAACCTATAAACCAAGTTGCCCCAAAATAGCTTCATGAATATTTTAAGAAACATCCGGTTTCTATCCTATATCATATTAATAAGCCAAATTTAATATATTTTCCTATAAGGGTAATTTAATTCTTACCAAATTAATCATTATGCCATCAGTAGCATGTCTTAAATATTAATATCATAATCATTTATCTTCCGGTAAAAGGAAGTCTTGCTTATTCCCAACATTTTCGCAGCAACCCTTACATTATTTCCAGCTAGTGACAAAGCTTTTTTTATTGCCTCTTGTTCCATTTCCTTTAGAGAAACTATAGGTTGAAACGTAACAATTTTTTCGTTTGGAAGCGACATGTCCAACTCTCTATATACACTCGGAGGCAGGTCTTGCAGTGTGATCACTTGCCCCTGGCAGATGTTTGCAGCATAATGCATGGCGTTTTTCACCTGTCTTATATTTCCTGGCCAAGAATAGCCAAGCATAAACATTTCCGTATCTTTATTAAGTTTGGGAGCTGCTTGTCCTGTTTTCGCACAAATTTCCTCAAGGAAATAGTTCGCTATTAGCAAAATATCCCGGCCCCGTTCTCTAAGTGGCGGTAACTCCAGCTGTAAAGTTTCCAGTCTATAATATAGATCTGCACGGAATTTTTTCTCCTGCACCAATTGGATAAGGTCTGCATTGGTGGCTGCTATTAACCGAAAATTAACATAAGCATCCCTATTGCTACCTAAAGGTGTAACCTTTTTATCCTCAAGCAAACGCAAAAAAGTTGGTTGGATTTCCAAAGGCATATCCCCGATTTCATCTAAAAACAAAGTGCCATTAGCTGCCATCTCAACTTTGCCTACGCGGCCTTTATTTCCGGCACCAGTGAAAGCACCGCCAACATATCCGAACAATTCACTAGCTATAAGATTAGCAGGGTAGACTGCACAGTTGATTGCAACAAAAGAACCACTTCTTTTACTAGCGCGATGAATAGCTTGAGCAAAAAGTTCCTTGCCAGTCCCACTTTCTCCTGTTAGTAAAATACTACTGTCAGTTTGTGCGAAACGTTCGGCCTTCTGGATAACTTCTTTAATTTGCAGACTCTGGCCCAAGATACTTGAAAAACAGGAGTCCTTTACCAAGTACTTTTCTGAACAATTATGTTCATTTTTCTTTTCTAACTCTGGCAAAAAAGGTTCTTGATTAAGTCTATAGCTGTGCTGCAATAGTGCTATCTTAGTTTCGAGCATTATTCGTGAAGCTGTAATCCAGCACAAAATCCAATGGATGTTTTCTGGATTCAATGAAATTTCACTAATATCATTAATAATTGTGATAAGGCCCCGTCTAGTTCCATTAGAATCGTAAATAGGTGTAGTAGTTGCTAATTGATTTTCCAGTGCTTTACAATAATGACGGGATCCAGCCAATTGAACTATCTTTCCGTATTCTAAACAAAGAGAGGTTGAAGTTGTTCCTACCGTTTCTTCTCTCCAGATTGAACCGATGTTAAGGTTAAGATTAAATAATTTATCATGATCCGACAAATCTAAAACCGTACCATCCTCGTCCTGTATGCAAAGCGAAGTTTTTGGTATATTTAATATAGAAAGAAGTCCGTAAAAATATAATTTAGACAGCTCAATATATTCTTTTTTATCACGCAATAGTGCTTTAATTTCTGTTGGTTTTAGAGTATAAGGTAATTTCTTCATTTCCGAGTCTATATTCATTTTTTTGGATCGTTTCCACGAAGCAAACACCTCTGGCTCCAACATAGACATCAAATTAGAATTCATATTGTCTTGTAAAAAGCTATCTTTACCCTGGCTAATTGCTTTTAAATCTGCATTAGTTAGATCTGATGTAAATATAATATCACGCTCATTATTGAAAGAGTGTATCATTTTCTAATACCTCCACAAATGACAATAATATCCACTTTCATTACCAAGTTTTATTGATTAAAATTTTCACCACAATTATAAGCTTCGTTATGTTTATTATAACAAAGCTTGCCACTAATTTCTATCTTATTACATTTATATAATTTAGATTTGCATGTAACACTATTGGTCCCGTTTTAATCTCTATTTAACCTCAGCCATTAAGCATATACTTAATCATCTAATAAGCAAAATTAAATTCTTACTAGTTTTATATTACCCCATGCAGACAATATATTCTTTTTTATCACTAAAACCCCAGTAACACCTGCAATTTTATTTGCATATTCAATCGCTAATTTCAAATCTTCAGGTGTATTAATAATATTAGCAGTTGCTGTAGCTACAGCATCTGCCAGTGAAGCAGTATTGGCTTTAATAACTACAGCATCAGCTTTACCTAAACTAATACTAGGGCCAATCGTACCTGATGATGTGCAAATTCCAAGGGGAGAATCATTTTCTTCAATTTCGAGTCCTATTTGATAAGAAAACCTGGTTTTGCTTGCATAAACAGCTATAATCCTCTTTTTGCCTGATTTAATGTAAATATCACCACCATTTTCTATAATTATTTCCTTACAATATCCGCTTATTTTCTCTCCTAAACCTTCTGCTATTGCACCCGCAACTGCAGCCATTGGACCTACATTTGCCGTTTGTGCCGCATTACCCATACATATAATTATTTTAGGAGCATTTGGCAAAATTTTCAATGGTACAAAAGATGATTGGAATTGAGGGTGAAGAATAATATATTTTTCTATATCTGACCTTAAACTTAGCAATGAGTTGGTACAAAATGAAGCTAAACTTCTAGAATAACTTTCACGGTCAACTCCTATTTTTAGGTGTGTTTCTTTTATAATAATAGTAAAATATTTTAAATCTAAAGATTTTTTCAAAAAATGATAACAGTTTATTATCCTATCACTCCTTAGAATTTTTCTTTTCTTCTTGATATTTTTTGACCATTGTGCTGAAAAGTGTACTCATTGTTGGAGAAGTTTTTGCATCCACATACTTTTGTTTTTTAATATTGTTGTCTAGGATTTTATCATCAGTTCTAACTATTTCACCTTGTTTGATTTGTTTATTAATATTGTCAAGCTCATCCTCCATTAACTATCACTCCAAATATTATTTCTAGATATTTTATTTGTTGGAAGTTCCCCGCATTTTTATAGAAGTTATTATTAACATATATACGAAAAATAAAATTTTCGACGGGTCACAAAATACGTTTGCAACCCGTTATTATATCTATTGATTTGTTTAAGAAGAGTTATTCCACTAATTATTACAGAATTATTTTTTATCTATTGAATCATTATTACCCGCTTTAACCTGAGTCAAATCTGCTTTACATTTAATACAAGTTTTAGCCATGCTTGGGTTAACAGCTCCACATTGTGGGCACTTTTTGGGTTTTCCGGCTGTTGGTGGACGAAAACACATAATCTAATACCCCCTAAAAATAGGGATTATAATTAATCCCAATGTTCTAAAAAACAATATTATTTCTAATTCATACAATCTAGTTGTTTTGCAAAGTACTCACACAAAACCTCATAGAGTTTTTATTTTATTTTGCAAAAATTTAGCTATTTTTACTAACCTTCCAGTGCAGAAAACCAGCCCCCAGGCCAATGATGGTTAGAGCTACAAAAATTCCAAATATCATAATAATTGGCATTGGATTGCCTCCGAGAAGTGCCACAGTTGCACCAGCTACTGCATTGCCAGCAGTCATGACCATAATCACCAACCCTGCACCTCCCCACTGTCCGAGCGCATCCATCATCCCGAATGGTGTGAGTAAGGCACCTAACGCGAAACCTAAAATGAGAATACGTGGTGGATCTAACTTTGTAAACATCATAAACACCTGAAACAGTGCACAAATAATTCCTCCCAAAATAAACGCCGAAATGTACATAATCATCACCTCCTATACGGTATAAAAGGCTACAACACCTGTTATGATCGATATAATCGTTCCAATACCTACTACATACAAAACAAGGGAAACTACTGCAGCTTTTGTAGCTGAACCCCAAGATCCTGTCTCAACCTTGGTTCCAGCAAAAACACCTGCTACCGCAGCGGCAAAGCCGCTAAAAGGAAGGATCGCACCGAAGGCACCAATTTTCTCTATTTTTTGGTATATTCCAGCAATAAAAAGAACAGCACCAATTAAACCAAGTGATAACAAAGTCAAAGGACCAATAAAAGGAGAATTTCCTCCCAACAATGAAATAAATAAGACCATCAGGCCTTGTCCTAGAATGGAAAAAAGACCACCCACAACGAATGCAGACATTATTGGTTTTAATGTATTCATCCTCATACTCCTTTACAAATAAATAAATGCAAGATTGGACGGTGAATGTTACAACTATCCCCCGCCCAGTCTTTCATTCCTTTAAATTTTAATCTAAAGCATAAAGCACCTGTTTAGGATGATCTGTCATATTTTTCATTAATTCATCTAGTGGTCCAAATTTTAGACATTTTGCCTGGCAATGCTGAACACATGATGGTTCTTTGCCCTCATGTACTCTCTTGGCACAAAGTGTGCACTGGTC
>JBAYAL010000148.1:0-4899 GCA_041669825.1 Eubacteriales bacterium
TATGTCTTTATCTTTGGCAACTCACTACAGCCCGTTTCAGAGTCACAGGCGGAATCTCTATCTGTACTTGAAAGCGTTAAACCGGTGATTGAGGTCATTGTTGGACAAGGCAATGTAACGGATCATTTGATTCGCAAAATAGCGCATTTTACAGAATTCTTTGTGCTTGGTTTAGAGTGGCTGGTGTTTGTTTCTTTAAGCAAAAAAATCAACGTGCAACAGATCGCCAATTGTTTATTTATTGGCCTTGCATCAGCCGTGACAGATGAATCCTTGCAAATGTTAAGCCCTGGTCGGGGACCACAAGTTTCTGATGTGCTGTTGGATTTTTCAGGGGCCTGTTTTGGCATTTTGGTGATGGTTACGATTTTATTTTTGAGAAGGCAGTATATTAAAAGGAAAAAGGTTGAGGATAAATAATAAGAGCCTTAGTAGCCATTTTAATGGCCACTTTGAAAGTTGTTTTAAATGTTAGATCGAGAGAAAAAAGCGTATCAGCAATAAAATGTAATCGATTAATTATATAAAAAAGAATACATAAAAATAATCTCGAAAATATTTAATTTAGAATGAAATTGAAGAACGATTTATTAACTCAATAGGCAATGAAGAATCAGAAACAAGATTAATAAAAGTGAGAATAATCAGGCAAGTATATAAAGTAATTTTAGGAGGTAGAATATGGCAAAACAAGATACTCATCATGTAGTACATAATTCAGATGGTGGTTGGGACGTAAAAAGAGGTGGTGGAAAAAAAGCAAGTCACCACGAAGAAACAAAAGCTGAAGCAGAAAAAATCGCAAGAAATATCAGTAGAAATCAAAAAACAGAACTTGTGATACATGGAAAAGATGGAAAAATTCAAAGAAAAGATTCACATGGAAATGATGATTTTCCACCGAAAGGTTAAAATATAGAAGAGCTACTTGCCTGATTATTTTAGTAGAATATTGTAGAATGTACAAAGTTATAAAGCCAAAAAGGATTAAAGTGACTATTTTTGAACCAGTTCTAAAACAAGAAAAATTTTAGGGGCTTTCAATTGGAAAGGTGGTTGAGGTTATGGTATATAATAAGTTTATTAAATGTAGGGTTTGTAATAGTATTACACGAGTTCGCTTACAAATCGGTTTTTTAGAGCAGCATCCAATAGTAATTACCTGTGGTAATTGTGGAGTATCTCTTTCAGGTAAAGTAGATATAGATCAATTGAAATTTGGACTTAAATTTGAATTTGAGAATGCAGATATTCTAGATAATGACGAAAACCCAGATTATATTATAGAATGTTCTGGAGAGTTTCCAACAAATAAGCAATATGTTAAAGAACAGCCTATTGAGAAAAATCTCACACCATTTCTTAAGAATAGGTCAAGAATGTCAGAAAGTGGTTATGAAAAATTTTTCAAGAGTATTCAGATACTTATTCGCACAGCAAGTAGATGGAATAATTATAAGCGTATAATTGATTTGGCTCAAAATGGAAATAGAGAATACTTACTTCAGGAAATAAGAAAAGTGTTCCCTGAAAATATAATGCCATGTAGAAATGAGTTAGAGATTATGAGAGCAGTTCATATGGTAGAAGTTAATGGATTTCTCTCTCCATTAAGAGGTGATTTTTTAGAAGATCTTTCGTTTAGTAATGATATTTTAAAACTTGACTATCAAGAATTGACAAAACTTATTAATTATCTTAATACCCATGATGGATATAAATTGTGTGAATTACAAGCTTTGATATACAAAATACTTGATGAGTTTATTAAAATTTACCAATTTCTTATTCCAGCATTTTCAATCCAGTTTTATGAAAAAGCCACTATAGATTATGATGCTGAAGGAACGTCAACTAGTAATTTTAGTTCTATAAAGCAGTTTTATCTTGATGCCTATGAAATACTTGGAAATCTTATGATTCTACCAATAGCCTTAAATAATATAAAGTATCGCAATAATTTTAATCTACTTCGGCCCAATGATGAGAAAATTCAAAATCTCGATGGTTTTATCGCCACAAAAAAAGGAATAAGATATCATTTTTGCGATAGTAGTGAAATTTACCTTGGAAAATTGAAACTACAGGTCAATTCAAAATTGAGAAATGCAATAGGCCACAACGATGTTGAATATAACGCTATAAAACAGCAGATAACGTATATAGCTAATCCAAAAGATAGAAGTAAACAACAAACAAAGTACCTTCTGGAATTTGAAAATGAAGCGATTCAATTAATTCAAGCTATAATAGTGATTTCTGAGTATTTATATCAGCTACGGAAAATGGAGTTGATAAATAAGGGGAATATTCCAATCAATCCATATGGGGCTACTAAGACACCAAGAAAAATTGGAAGAAATGATAAATGCCCTTGTGGTTCGGGCAAAAAATATAAAAATTGTTGCCTAGGGAAGATAGGTAGAGACAGTAAGCAAAAGCGTATTTAAGATTGCTATTTATAGTGGCCTATTTTATTTATAGATAGAAGTATTAGAATATTATATTAATGGGTGTTTAGTATTATTAAAATAAAAATAAGAAAGGAGAATTAAAATGAATAAGAGAATTTTTATTAGTTTTGCGATGGAGGATAAACATTTAAGAGATTTTTTGGTTGGACAAGCAAGGAACATAAAATCTCCATTTGATTTTATGGACATGTCAGTAAAACAACCATGGGATTCACAATGGAAAACTCAGTGTCGTAGAAAAATCAAAGGTTGTGATGGCGTTATTGCTATAATAACAAAAAATTCTAAAAAAGCAAAAGGTCAACTTTGGGAAGTGAAATGTGCAAAAGAAGAATTAGTTCCGATTCGTGGTATTTGGGGTAATAAAGATAACCATCCAATGGCACTTTCTTCTGAATTTGATGGAGTGCAGGTTGTTAACTGGACATGGGATAATATAGCTAACTGGATAGATGCACTTTAAAATAGGAGATAATTTAAAATGAGAAAAGCGTTAGTAGTAGGTATCAATAAATATCCAAAGGTTCCTTTGAGTGGTTGTATTAATGATGCCGATAAATTTTCTGATATTATTGAAAGAAATGAAGATGGATCACCAAATTTTGATATAAGGCTCGAAAAGGATGTAGAAACTAAGGCCAAACTTAAAGGTTTAGTTTCTGATTTGTTTTCAGGAGATAGTGATACGGCAATATTTTATTTTTCAGGACACGGTTATTTAGATAACATAGGTGGATATATTGTTACTCCAGATTATCAGCCACATGATTACGGGGTATCAATGGATGAAATATTGACTATAGCTAATAAATCTAAAGTAAAAAATAAAATTATTATTTTAGATTGTTGTTACTCAGGGGCATTAGGGACACCAGAAGTGATCGGTGATAAAGCTGCACATATTGGGGAAGGCCTCTCAATTCTAACGGCAAGCAAGGGTAATGAAGTAGCTATGGAAAAAGGAGGACAAGGCATATTTACAAATTTGTTACTCGATGCTTTAAGAGGTGGAGCTGCTGATCTAAGAGGATATATTACGCCTGGAAGTGTCTACGCTTATATAGATCAAGCTCTTGGACCATGGGATCAAAGACCTGTCTTTAAAACCAATATCACAAGGTTTACATCGTTGAGAACAGTTCAACCTGCAATACCTATTGAAACTTTAAGAAAAATCATTAATTATTTTCCAACACCAAAGGATGAGTATAAATTGGACCCATCATATGAAGATACCAATACAGAAATAATTGAACACAAAATAATTGAACCTTATGCAGATGCCAATAATGTTAAGATTTTTAAAGATTTGCAGAAATTAGAGAGTATTGGTTTAGTAATTCCTGTAGATGAGGATCATATGTATTTTGCGGCAATGCAGTCAAAATCATGTAAGTTGACAGCACTAGGATATCACTATTGGAGGCTAGTTAAAGAAAAACGAATTTAGTAGTATAGTTTTTAGAAAGGTACGATAAGCTTTATAAAAAAATAAACCTTCCTTTAAATATGTTGGATGCTGTTTATCTAAGGATACTAAACAATTTTCCTTTAATTGTTCTGATGTAGCACAAAATATGATGGCAACTATAGTAGAGACAAACAGAACAGGAAAAGACCATGTGGCAGATATGATTACTAGTAGAGGGACTAAGATTATGGGGTTTATCGATTGACAATGAAAACAAATTCCGATAATTTTCGTCAATCTGCAATTCAAGGGGTTATGAAAAGAGTGAAGGCTAAAGGGATTGAAGTGGTTGTTTTTGAACCAGCCTTAAAAGAAGCAACCTTCTATAATTCTAGAGTTATTAAAGATTTAGATGAGTTTAAAAAAATCAGTGATGTGAGCGTCGCAAATAGACTATCGGATGATTTTAAAGATGTAGAAGAAAAAGTTTATACGAGGGATTTGTTTAGTCGAGATTAAATCCGCATCTTAGTGATAAACGGTGCTGATGATAGAGGTTTCTAGATTTGTATAAAACTATTAAACAGGCGCGCATTATTATAACATGTTCTTTTTTGGTGCACAGGAATAGAAAGAATGATGGGAATCAAGGAAACTATGAATAGAAAAAAGTGGCAGATCCTCATGGCTGTTTTAATCATCACAACCTATGTCTTTATCTTTGGCAACTCACTACAGCCAGTTTCAGAGTCACAGGTGGAATCTCTATCTGTCCTTGAAAGGGTTAAACCGGTGATTGAAGTGTTTGTTGGACAAGGGAATGTGACCGACCATTTGGTTCGCAAAGTAGCCCATTTTACAGAATTCTTTGTGCTTGGTTTGGAGTGGCTAGTGTTCGTTTCTTTAAGCAAAAAAATCAATGGGCAGCACATTGCCAATTGTTTATTTATTGGCTTGGCGTCAGCCGTGACGGATGAATCCTTGCAAATGTTAAGCCCTGGTCGGGGACCGCAA
>JBAYAL010000149.1:0-4889 GCA_041669825.1 Eubacteriales bacterium
ATATGTAATAATTTCCACTTACGGTTAATGCAAGGTACAGACCCCCTAGGGAGTGTGATACGAAGAATATGTAGTAGCTAGGTTTTTTGGTACACTAAAAAGGAAGAGCATAGGGTGACAAAACCCCCGTCCCTATGACACTCAAGACACGATACTATTTCCTTTTGTTCTTCTTTGATTTCTTTTTACGGTTCTTGTTGTTCTCGTTAGTCTTTACTTTGTTGACATTTTTGTCTTTCATTTTATATTTTTTAGGTATTAGCGAATAAAATAATAAACCCCAACCAAGGCCAACTATTGTAGCGCCTATGGATCCTCCAAATAGAAAATAAGCAATAATACCAAATAAGATAGGCAATATAATCATTAAAATTCTAAGATTCAAGAAGCCTCATTTCCTTTCGTAATAAATTAAAAAACTAATTTGTAAGACAATATAATATGATTATACCACTGTATAAATATTAACGCTAAAATAAAAGTGGATCAAAAATAAGTGCGAACATGACAAGGAACACAGTTTGCCGTTCTCTTGTCACCCGTTATCTTGTCAATTGGCTTCCTTTTATTTTTCAGTTAGTTATATAATTGTTGTAAAAAAACAGTCTCGTACCTGTTTTTTTTATGCCTTTCTATTTTTAAATCAAAAATAGTTCAGTTAAAATTAAATAAATATAATATATGTTTACTTATATAGAAGGAAAACGAAGAAAAATGTAAAATTAATAACATATGTAATGTTTAATTGTAGAATATTGCTTATAAAATAATCTAAAAGCTAAATTTCTAAATAAAATAAATTAAAATTGGGTGATTGATATGGGTATAGGTTGGAACTTTCCTTCGAATAATTTTTCTCAATTAACCGGAATCAGTGAAGCTGGGATAGAAACTTTTAGGGGAGCTCCGTACAGTTCTTTAGCTCGTGAGATTTGTCAAAATTCACTTGATGCAATTTTAGAGGGAAGTAAACCTGTAACAGTGGAGTTTCAAAAAATATATGTAAATAAACTGGATATACCAGGATATGAACAGCTAAAGGATGCTTTACAGAGATGCTTAGATTGTTGGAAGATATTTAACAATGAGAAGGCGGTAGGCTTTTTACAAAATAGTTGCAAGGTTATTGATCAGGATGAACTATGTGTGTTAAGGATAAGTGATTTTAATACAGAAGGTCTGACAGGCTCTGATAAAGAATTTGATATTACTCCTTGGCAGAGTTTACTTAAGGCCTCTGGTGTATCTGATAAAAGCGGTGCTGCAGGTGGAAGCTATGGTATAGGAAAATCGGCTCCTTTTGTATGTTCAGATATTAGAACTTTATTTTACAGTACTTATGATATTAACGGATTAACTGCAGTACAAGGTGTTTCAAGACTGGTTTCTTTTAAAGATGAAAATGATAAGGTGACACAAGGTATAGGATATTATGGTAATATTGAACGAAATACACCAATAAGTGTTAGTTTGAGCTTGGATAAAAACTTTAATAGAAGCAAAAGAACAGGTACTGATATATATATCCTTGGATTTATGGAAGATGATAAATGGAAAGAACAAATGATAGTATCTATTTTGGAAGGATTTTTGGTCTCAATTAATGATAATAAATTAATTGTGAAAATAGATGATGTTACAATATCTAAAGGTAGCTTGTCAACGATAATTAACGACTATAAGAATGGTTTTAAATATGCATATAATTATTATCAGGTATTAACTTCTGAAGAGAGTATTGTAGTTAATAAAGATTTTGAGAATTTGGGGGAAATTGAGTTGAGAGTTTTATTTTCTCCTGATTTACATAGAAAGGCTTTAATAACACGAAGTACAGGTATGAAGATATTTGATAAGCAAAACATATCCGGAACAATTCAATTTGCTGCAGTGTTGAATTTAAAGAGCCAGGAAGTCAACCAATTTTTTAGGCAAATGGAATCTCCTCAGCATGATGCCTGGGAACCTAATAGACACCCAGATACAAAAAATGCTAAAAAAAAGCGTTTAGCAATATTTAAATTTATAAAAGATACTATTCATGATCTTGGTCAAAATAAAAATACAGATGAAATGGATGCAGAAGGTGTGGGAGAATTTTTGCCAGATGATATTTCCGTAATTGGCAGAAATGGTGAAAAAGAAGTTGAAGAAACAGTTACAGATAAAACAAAGAATATAGATATAAAGGTTATTGATAAAGTTCTAGTTTCCCAAGGATTTGCTAAAAACAATGATGATTTTGCCCAAGAAGAGGTAGCTGCAACTGGTGAGGTAATAGAAGATGAAGATTCGGAAGCTATAGGACGGTTTCCAACTGGAAAGTCCAATATACTAAAAGGTGGACTTGAAAATATAGTTTCGACTAAAGAAAACGATGATAGCGAAAATATAATAAAGAAATATACGGAAGTTGGGACAACATATATACGGATGTTTTTGATAGATAAAAGTGCAAAACTATATAAATTAATTTTTTTGCCAGAAAAAAGTGCTACTAATGGGTATGTGAAAATTAGTTTATCTGGAGAACAAAGCAATACTGAATCTGATGTTAAATCTGCATATCTGGCTAGTAATACAAAACTCTTGAAATGTAAAAAAGGTAAAATCTATCTTGATAGGATTTTAGAAAATGAAAAAACCAGTTTATTCTTTATCTTAAGCCATTCTGATAATTATTCTATGGAGGTGGGACTATATGGAAATCAGATATAAACTTTTCCCATATCCTGTGTTGAGTTCATTTTCTGATGACTATGTAAAATCAGGTTTTATATCTGAAGTTAATGTAATAAGGGATATAAAAGATCTAGTATTTAGCTTAAAAGTATTAATTGATGATGAGGAATTACTGAGTTTGATAGAACAAAATAAAGCTGAATATGTATTTCATATTGAATGTTCCCAAACATCATATCGTTCAATAATAAAAACATCCCAGACAGAAAACACAAAAAGAATCCATGAGAGCAAACTAAAGGGGAGAGTAAGTGTATGCTCTTTTATTGTGGCTAGTAAATCTTTAACAGATTATTTTAACAGTAATTTTAATGATGATTATAAAGGATATAAATTTAATATAGAAAGGGGTGGTATTCTTGCAATTGGCAATCAATTTAACATCGATATTACTAAAGAAACAGAGGATTTGGCAAAAGTACCATCTGTTTTTTCAGTATTAAAACGAGATTCAGATGATGATTTGGGGATGCAAATAGAATTTGATGGTGATAAGGTAAAACTTTGGCTTTGTAATGAAGAATTTGATAATTATAGAAAAATAGCTTCACTTCCGATATTTCAGCCTTTATTGCATTCGGCACTTATACTACCAGCTTTAGTACATATATTTGAGACTTTAAAATATGCGGGAACAGATGAATATGAAGTGTATCGTTGGTTTAGGGCAATAGAAAGTAATTTGCAAAAATACGGGTTAAAGTTAGATCAGGAAACTTTAGATAGTAGGCCTTCATACGAACTAGCACAAAAATTGCTTGAATTTCCTATTAGCAGAGGATTAAAATCTATTTTAAGTGTTGGTATGGAGGAAGAGGAAGAGGAAGAATGAAATTATATTTTTTAAAAGAAGAGGCGTTAGAAACTTTAAAAGGAAATATAAGAACAAATCTTAAAAATTATTCAAATCCCACAAATGAGTGGATAACAGAGTATTTTGATGGGCAGAATCCTTTTGTTGAATATAAAAAAGAAGTAGATGATTTTACATTAGATTTTTCTTTTGAAAAGCCTGAGGAAAGTGATATCGAAAATATAAAAAGACTATATTCAGCTATGAGTATGTTAACAGAAACAGATGCTGCTGATGAGCGATTATGGGCAGGATTGGAACATGGAATACTGTGGGATTTCATGAGATATCGTTGGTCACTAGATAAAAAAAAGCCAACGGAAAATGATATTATGAATAAATTCTTTTTCTCCAAAGGTAAAAAGATCTCATTGATTATAAATATTTTATCTAGATTATGGTGGGTTGGTAAATTAACATATGATAAGAATAGAGAAAACCCATTTGAATTAACAGAATATTTGAAAGTAGATTTTGCAACAAAAACCAGAGTTCTATTTTCCAGTAATTATTCTAATAATCCTATGATTGTTAGAGCCTTATTATCTTCCTTACTTAAATTTGAAAGACAAGGGACTAAGATAACTAGAGATGTATTTGTAGAAATTACGAAATACCTGAATGTGTTTGGTGGTACATATATCTTAGATTATTTTGAAGAGGAAGAACTATCTGAGAAAATAACTAAAAAAGTAGAAGCCTTGTTATCAACAAAGAAAAATAAAGTGGCAATATAAAGCAGAAGGGTGACAGGGCAGGGCAGACTGGGGTGACAGGGGTGACACAGGGAGGGTGACACAGGGAGGGTGACACAGGGACGGGGTTATTGACACAAATAACTCTTTTGATATATTTTACCGATGAGATGATATTAATGCCAGGAACAGCAAGATGAAAAAGTAAAAGAGGAATACAACATATCCTCATGAAAAAAATAAATTGCCAAATATTGTTCGAATATAAAGAAGATTGCACCAAAGTTATTTAAACCTTATAAAAAATACAGTGAAAAGAGTCAATACAAGCTATATGCTAATTAAAAACTACTGAGAAAGTTATGATAATGATATGCGGTAGCTATGTATTAAGGTATAACAAAAAATATGATAGGGTAGGCTGCTTGTTTTAAGATCGCTTTAAAAGGATGTCGATGCACGAATAATAATCAAGAAACCTTGTAAAGTTGCTAATAATTTAAAGGATTTAGCGTGACAGAACCCCCGTCCCCTTGTCACCCCCAGCGTGACAGAACCCCCGTCCCCTTGTCACCCCCAGCGTGACAGAACCCCCGTCC
>JBAYAL010000150.1:0-4887 GCA_041669825.1 Eubacteriales bacterium
AATTCTTCACTTAGATCAGGATCTTTCATAGGAACAACTCCATCAATTACCCTACCTGTTCCTCCATCTATCGAAAGATACGCTCCTTCAATATACTCTACACCTTTTATTACAACTTTTTTAGATGCATAGTCAATTTTCAAGGCATCACAACCACAAACAGCAGGTTTACCCATATGTCTCGCTACTACAGCAGCATGACTAGTCATACCCCCTCTGCTAGTTAAAATTCCCTGAGCTGCCAGGACCCCATGGATATCATCTGGCGTTGTTTCATTGCGAACTAGAATTACTTTTTCTCCAGCATTACCTAATCTTTCTGCATCATCAGCATCAAAGACTATTTTTCCTGATGCAGATCCCGGAGATGCAGGAAGACCAGTTGCAATCACATTAACCTCAGCTTCATTATCTATTCTGCGATGAAGAAGACTACCCAACTGATGAGCATCAATTCTTTTCACTGCTTCTTCTTTAGATATAAGTCCTTCTCTACACTGGTCAACAGCAATTTTAACTGATGCTGCAATCGTACATTTTCCATTTCTGGTTTGCAAAATATACAATTTGCCTTTCTCTATGGTAAATTCTATATCCTGCATATTCCTATAATGCTTTTCCAACCTGAGGGATATATCCTTGAATTGTTGAAATACTTCAGCATTTTCATCTTCCAGACCTAAAATAGATTTAGGAGTTCTTATTCCAGCTACCACATCTTCGCCCTGAGCATTCATCAAGTATTCACCATACAACAGATTCTCTCCTGTGGATGGATTGCGAGTAAAGGCAACACCTGTTCCTGAATCCAAACCCATATTGCCAAATACCATTGACTGTACGTTAACTGCAGTTCCAATGTCATCAGGTATTTTATTTACTTTACGATATACTATAGCTCTACTATTATTCCAAGATTTAAGCACAGCTTCAACTGCCTGCCTGAGCTGCTCATAAGGATCTTCGGGAAAATCTTTACCAGTTTCCTGTTTTACAATTAATTTGAATTTTTTAACAATATCTTTAAGTACTTCTACTGTAATTTCAGAATCATACGTAACTTCCAATTTGTCTTTTGCTTTCTCCAATACATCTTCAAATAAGTAACTTTCTATTTCTAAAACTACATTCCCAAACATTTGGATAAAGCGCCTATAACAATCATAGGCAAATCTCTCATTATCTGTAGCTTTGGCAAGCCCCTGTACTGTTTCATCGTTCAAACCGAGGTTAAGAATAGTATCCATCATGCCAGGCATAGAAATCTTTGCCCCAGAACGTACGGAAACTAACAAAGGATTATCAATTGAGCCAAATACCTTACTACTTGTTTCTTCAACATCCCTAACAGCAGGCATCATTTGCTCCCATAAACCTAAAGGAAACTTTTCACCTACATCATAATATTCGTTACATGCTTCAGTAGTAATGGTAAATCCTGGAGGAACGCTTAGTCCTATATTGGTCATTTCAGCCAGATTGGCTCCTTTTCCACCAAGAAGATCTCTCATTTCAGAGTTTCCATCTCTAAATAAATATACATACTTCTTAACCATTTTGCTCCCCCTTATATAATCTTTCCATAATAATACTAGCAGTTTCTTCCACTGCCCTACATGTAGTATTTATAGTCATGCACCCGATTCTTTTCATGATATCTTTAGCATAATCGAGTTCTTTCATAATTCTTTCCAGGTTTGCATAGTCTGCAGAAGCCCCCAACCCCAAAGTTCTAAGTCTTTCACTGCGAATTTGGTTTAATTTTTGCGGACTTAAAGTTAACCCAACGATTTTTTTAGGGGATATTTCGTATAATTCCCGTGGAGGATTTACTTCAGGCACCAAAGGAATATTAGCAGCTTTTATACCTTTATGCGCAAGATACATACTAAGTGGTGTTTTAGACGTTCTAGAAACTCCTATCAAAACCACATCAGCGTACATTGCCCCTCGCGGATCTTTTCCATCATCGTTTTTAACTGCAAATTCCACTGCTTCCACTTTACGAAAATATTGTTCATCCAATCTGTGAGTTATGTTAGGAATGTTTTTAGGTTCAAGCCCTGTTTTTTTAGAAAGAGCCGAAATAAGTGGACTAAGAATATCAACCGTTATCAAACCTTTTTCACTTGCTCTACGCTCTATATACTCTCGTAAATTTTTCACAACCAAAGTATAGGCGATAATCGCTTTATCCTCTCCAGCCTCTTCCAGAATTTCATCGATATGAGTTTCATCTTTTACATATGGAACCTTTCTAATCCTTGTTTTTACCCCATTAAACTGGGCTGCAGCCGCTCTACTTACGAACTCAGCAGTTTCCCCCAAGGCATCAGAAATTACATAAATGACTGGATTCTGACTGTTCACTTCTTTTTCCCCTCTCTTTCCAGTAAGAAATGGTTTGTTTTCATACTGGAGTACCCATTTCTACAAAAACGTTGGTTACATTGGTTTTCGTAAACCTTCCTACTACTTCATATCGTTCATTTCCATTTTCATCGATAAACCCTTCCACAACAGGAAGCGTATCAACCTGGTGGCTGACAATTTTTCTTGCTGCCTCCAGAATTGAATCATCGCATGTAACCATAATAATATTGGGCATTCTAGTCATTATTACTCCGATAGGTACTTGCTGTAAATCAAGCTTTCCCAACGAAGCTTTTAAAATGTCTTTTCTGGAAACCATTCCTCTAATTTCTCTATCTTCCCCCACTACAATCAAGCTACCTACATTATTAGTAAACATAGAGACAATTGCATCATAAATAGTAACCTTTTCATCCACCGCAGCAGCAATTGACTTAAAATCTCCAACCCGTAGCTGACGAACCTTTTCTCTCATCTTAGAATAATTGCTACTATCTTCCCTATAGAAATAACCAACCCGTGGTCTAGCATCTAGTATTCCCATCATCGTTAAAATAGCCAGATCAGGTCTTAATGTAGCCCGGTTAACTAGTAGCTGACTCGCTATCTGTTCCCCAGTCATTGGACTACTGTTTTTTACCAGTTCTATTATCTTCTCCTGGCGTTCGGAAAAATTCATTCTATAATCCTCCCCGGAAAAGAATATTTAATTGTATCACATTTTGTTAATGTGTTTGCATAATTAGATTCGCAATACAATTAGTATGTCATATTTAAGTTATTTATAACACATTCCCCATATAATGTACAGCGTAATTAAATAAGTCAGAATATTAAATTAAAAAACAAACTCAACAATTAGGCACTTTATCTCACTTAATAAAATTGCCAACTACTGAGTTTGTTTACCTACTAATTTATTATGATAAAAGTGTCAGCTCTCCCAGACATCCCAGGACACTCACACAGTTATTCAAAAGTCCAAGACGGGCCGTTTTTAACCTCTTATCTTCAACCATTATCATTACTGAGTCAAAAAGCTTTTCTATAGAAGGTACAAGCTCCGTTGCTTTAATGTAGGCTTCAGAAAAATCAAATTTTCCCACTGCCTGGCTAACAAGCGGGGCAATTTGAGCTAATAACTCTGCTAGTATTATTTCTGATTCATCGACAAGGTATTCCGGATTAAAACCTTCCACTTTTTCTTTTTTGCTCAAATTTACGCAGCGTACATAGGCATTAAGGTATGCAGTAAATTTTTCCTCTGTTCTCTCAGCTGTAAGAACCCCTGCTTTTTTCCGAACACTGTAAGGATATTCACTCCCCTGAGCCATTACTGCCTCAATTGTATCGTAGTGAAATCCATCTTCAAGCAAAAGATAACGAACTCTCTGACTAAAGAAGTCATTCAAAGCAGACCTTATCTCCTCAAGTGGTTGCAACACAACTCCCTGAGCTTCAAAGGTTCTATAAGAAGCTTCCAGCAAGGTTGACATGGAAATATTCCTTTTATCCTTCATCAGTATTCCAGCCACTCCCAAAGCCTGTCTTCTAAGAGCATATGGATCCTGTGATCCTGTGGGCTGGATTCCAATTCCAAATGACCCCACTATTGCATCCAATTTGTCAGCAATACTAACTGCCATGCCTGTAATAGTTTCCGGCAGAGAGTCTCCTGCAAAACGGGGCCAATAATGTTCTTTTATCCCCTTGCAAACCTTTTCATCTTCCCTACTTCCAGCAGCATAGTAGGCACCCATTATCCCCTGCAATTCAGGAAAATCGTATACCATATGAGTAACTAGGTCTGCTTTAGCTAAATATGCCGTCCTATCAACTAATTCTTTTTTCTCTTTTGAAAGTCCCATATTATCAGCTATCACGGCCGATAGTTGGCGTAGCCTTGTCACCCTCTGACCAACTGTTCCAAGTTTGTCATGATAAACAACCCTATCAAGTTCAGATACAAAAGATTCCAGAGGTTTTTTCTGATCCTCCCTATAATAAAAAGCTGCATCTTCCAAGCGGGCTTTAAGAACTTTATTATTACCTTCTCTGACAATATCCAGACCTTTACTATCACCATTTCTTACCGTTAAGAAATACGGGAGCAATTCTCCATCAGCAGAACGCACTGGAAAATATCTCTGATGGTCTTTCATCGGCGTAGTTATGACTTCTTCTGGTAAATTCATATAAGAAATATCCACCTTACCCATAAGAGCAGTAGGATATTCAACCAGATGAGTTATTTCTGTCAACAGTTCATTATCTTCTATTACTACTCCACCTGCTTTTTCCGTAAGTTCGTTAAACTGGGCCCAGATAATATCCCGACGTTTATCCTGATCTACCATTACATAAACAGCTTCCATAGCGTCAAAATACTCTTCTGGTTCAGCAAGCCGAACAAATCCACCAAGAGTACGGTGACCTGTTGATGTTCTGCCAGACTGTAAACCAACAAAACTAAAAGGCACAATATCTTTTCCAAACAAAGCAACAATCCACCTA
>JBAYAL010000151.1:0-4874 GCA_041669825.1 Eubacteriales bacterium
AAGAGGACGTTATAAAGGTTAGAGCTGCAGTTCATGATGTTTTCGATAAAGGATACGGTGAAGTAGAAGCACAGCTGATTTTAAAAAAAGGGAAAAAAATGATGACCAGCTCATCTGGTGCTCCTCTAATTCTAGATGGAAAAAAATATTTTGCAGGGATTGGTCTAGATGTTACTGAAAGAAAGAAAATGGAAGCTGAAATAAAACACAGAGCGATGCAAAATCGTACGATGATGGAAACTACACAAGACGGGTTCTGGGCAGTTGATTTCAAAGGACAGATTATTGATGTCAATCAAGAATACTGTAAAATGACTGGATACACTAAAGAAGAGCTACTGGGAATCAAGATTGGAGAACTGGATGTAATTGATAGCCCTCAAGTGACAGCTGAGCGCATTAAGGGAATAATTGAAAAAGGATCGGCTTTATTTGAAACACGTCATAAGAAAAAAAATGGTAGTTCTCTTGATATGGAAATTTCTGCCACGCTTGTGGATCAAGATTTCGGTATGTTTGCCTTTTGTCGTAATATTACCGATCGCAAGAAGTCTGAAATTAAGATTCAGCAGACTTTGAACGACTTATTGGTATCACAGCGAATTGCACAGTTAGGAACCTGGAGGTTCGATTTGGAGACGAATCAAATTGTTTGGTCGGAAGAGCTTTACAAAATGTATGGTTTTGATCCCACCAATCCACTCCCACCCTACACAGAGCACGTGAAGTTATTCACTCCGGAAAGTTGGGAAAAACTATCAAACGTACTTGAGCAAACAAGAACAATCGGAGTTCCTTATGAGCTGGAGCTTAAAACTGTAACCAAAGACGGATCAAATGGCTGGATGTGGGTCCGGGGTGAGGCTACAAAAGATGTGAACGGCAATATTGTTTCTCTTCACGGAGCAGCCCAGAACATAACAAAGCAAAAGAAGATGGAACATGAAATAAGGCAGAGCGAGGAGAAATTTCAACTTCTTTTCAACAAAGCGCCCCTTGGGTATCAGTCCTTGGATTCTGAAGGTTGTTTTATTGAGGTTAATCAGAAATGGCTTGATACATTAGGGTATAGCAAAGAGGAAGTTATCGGAAAATGGTTTGGTGATTTCCTTTGTCCCGAATATGTAGAGGGGTTCCGTCAGCGCTTTCCTATATTCAAAGCCCGAGGTTATATTTATAGTGAATTTGATATGCTTACCAAAGACGGGCAGCGATTAATTATGGCTTTTGAGGGAAAGATTGGTAATGATGCTGAAGGAAAGTTTATCCAAACACACTGTATACTACAAGACATTACGGATCAAAGGAAGGCTGAGAAGGCATTACTAGAGAGTGAAGAGCGCTATAGGGCTCTATTTGAAAACGCTGGTGTTGGTATTGGCTATTACTCTAAAGAGGGGATAGTTCTATCCTATAATAGATTAGCCCTGAAATATATCGGAGGAAAGCTAGAGGATTATATAGGCAAATCAATGAGAGAATTTTTTCCAAAAGAAAAGGCTGAAATATATTTTACACGTATAGAGAAAGCAATAACAAGTGATAAATCGCAGGAATACGAGGATTATTTAGTTTATAATTCAGTACCAAAATGGTTTTTAAGCACATTTACAAGAATTATCAATACAACCGGAAAGGTTCTTGGAGTTCAGATTGTTTCATTGGATATTACTGAACGCAAGATGGCCGAAGATGAGCTGCAATATTTAAGTAATCACGACCAGCTTACAGGATTATATAATAGAAGATTTTACGATCTGGTATTAAAAAGACTAGACACAAGTGAAAATTTACCTCTGTCTATCATTGTATGTGATATTAATGGATTAAAATTAATCAATGATTCATTGGGTCATGATGCTGGGGATCAGGTTATTAAAAATGTAGCAAAAGCAATCCAGAATGCCTGTCGAATAGAAGATATTATTGTTAGGACAGGAGGGGATGAATTTATTGTTATTTTACCGATGACTTCTGCAGGTGAATCATTAGAAATTGCTAAACACATGAAGGAACTCGCTTCAAAAAAAAGTATTGAAAACATCGAAGTGTCTATTTCCTGTGGACATGACACAAAAGAAACAGATAAACAATCAATGATAGAGGTTATTGCAAATGCTGAAAACTATATGTACCGAAATAAATTGCATGAGCGTTCCAGTATGAGGAGTAAGACGATAGATCTTATCATGAGTGCATTATTTGAAAAAAGTGAGCGAGAGGCTGTGCATTCAAATAGAGTTGGCAATATATGCCAGTGTATTGCATCTAAAATGAATTTGGACAAAGATACTGTTAATCAAATGAGAATTGCTGGATTTATTCATGATATTGGTAAGATTGGAATTGATGAAAAAATACTGAATAAACCAGGTAGTCTAACAATCGATGAAAGAGGGGAGATTGAAAAACATCCTGAGATAGGTTGGAGGCTACTGAGCTCTACAAGGGAATTTTTGGAGTTAGCTCAATTTGTTCTTAGTCACCATGAAAAATGGGATGGTAGTGGATATCCGAATAGACTTAAGGGAGAAGAGATACCTCTTGAAGCGAGAATTATTTCCATTGCCGATTCTTATGATGCGATGACTACTGACAGAAGTTATCGAAAGGGATTAAGCAATGAGGAAGTCATTAAAGAACTGTTAAGATGCGTCGGAACTCAATTTGATCCCGAAATTGTAGATGTGTTTGTGAATCAAGTATTGGCGGATTTATAGCTGTTTCAATGGAGAAGGGCAAATCTTCGATGAAAATCTAATGTAACGCCGATTATGGTTTGTGTAAGCGTCGGAGTTAGATGTCTTCATAGTGAATTTTGGCTTCGACAGTAAAAAACAATAGGGTCATCGTATGTTTTTTAAATTCATCCAAATAACCTAAAGAACGTATTGTTTTAGACCGAGATTGTTTTTTGTTAACATACCAGTAACTATGAACAATCGAAAGATATGCACGTCCAGTGTTTTTGTTAGTAATTTTTCTAAGCTGTATTATGAATTTCTATATATGCTTATCACACTGCATAATTCGATATAGAGCTAGTAATATATGACAATATAAGAAGATGGAAATACCATAGATTATTAATAATATCAATGGTTTTGGGTTATAGTAATATAGGAATTGTAGTAAAACTGTTGATTAATAATTATAATAAATACAATCCCTTTTGTTTCTAGAGAATCAACTGAAATATATTCACATTGAGAGTGTATAAATGGACCTATAGGATTATAAAATATTTTTATGGAGTAGACATGAAGGATAATTACTGTAAGGTGGAGGTACCCTCTACTACTAATCAAACAACAAAGACAACTATTTTTTACTTTTCTGGTACTGGCAATTCTTTATGGATAGCTCGGTCCTTGGCTCGCGAACTTGGAAATACAGAAATTGTTTCGATGGTTGGTTGGGATGAAACTCAGCATATTATTGAATCGCAGATAATCGGCATGGTTTTCCCAGTACATATATGGGGCGTACCGAAACTGGTTTTGGAGTTCCTAGACAAATTGTTGGCAAAGAATGCAGAATATATTTTTGCTGTGGCTAATAATGGCGGCCAAGTATCTAATTCTTTAGTGCAACTGAACAAAGCTATGAAATCCAAGGGTTTGTTCCTTTCTGGTGGATGGTCAGTTGTTATGCCTTCGAATTATATCCCCTGGGGAGGTCCAGGATCCTCGGAAAAACAAAATGGACTTTTTGCAGCAGCTCGTACCAAGATCACTAATATCGTACATGAAGTTAACCGTAGAGTTGAGATGAAAGTAGAGAAAGGTCCTGTCTGGCAAAGGGTAGTATTTACGGGGTTATATAAAATTAGTTATCCTCATATCCCTAAAATGGATGGAAAGTTTTGGGTTGATGAGCGGTGTACTCAATGCGGACTTTGTATGCAGCTATGTCCCAGTAATAATATTAAGATATACGATGGTAAACTGATTTGGCTAAATCATTGTGAGCAATGTTTGGCCTGCATACAATGGTGTCCTCAAGAAGCTTTGCAATACGGTAAAAAAACACCGGCATATTCGCGATATCATCACCCTGAGGTTAGGCTCGAGGATTTATTGAGGTGAAATTTTGTTTTAAATAGATTAGAATAAAAATAACAGAATTTTAAAGAAGTTTTTAACAATATTGCAGTGGCTGAAATATATTTACGTAGACGGTAGCACTTTAGCTTCCACCATAGACAAACCATTGATAGCATTGATGATTATTATCAATTTTAAAACTGTATCAAATTCGGGGTGATTTAGAACTTCTATTAGACCTCGTATTCTGCTAAAATTAAAAGGGAAGATAGGACTAAATGAGAGAGAAATATATTGCAAAATTAGTAAGCATATGAAAAATGTTTATCACATTGAACTTGGTTTGAATAACCTTTCTGATGGAAGAGTTAACCCAACATATAGCACTGGTAGAGTTATTTTGCCTGTGCTTTTTGACGTTTTGCTTAGGATAAATGGATTACTTACATTACTGGGCAATTTATCAAGGAGGTAGCTAAATGGCGAGAGGTACAGATTTGTGTAACGTTCCTAAAATTATTGCCTTATTTAGTAAGATAATTCATATTTAATGGAGTGGAGAAGCGACTTGGATACTATAGGTGATCTTGATTTTTATAATTAAGTTATAGTGCTTGAATTTCATGACTAAGACATGGTATAATCTGGATTATATTTGCGCAAAATACTTTTTAGTAATAAATGTCCTTTCTAAAATACTGAATTGGAAACAAATATGGAGGAGTACATACCAAATGAATGAGAAAAAAGTGATATCTTGTAAAGAAGCAATGAAACCTACAGGGCCTTATTCACAAGGGGTTTTATTTGGTTCATTAATATTTGTTG
>JBAYAL010000152.1:0-4826 GCA_041669825.1 Eubacteriales bacterium
GGCTCCAGTACCCAAGATGTTAATCCTATACCCAACGAAGGTATTAAAGAGCTCTGAAAAACCATTGCACCTGTAATATTACCAAGTGCCAAGGTATCTTTATTTTTTCTAACCCAAATTACACTATTAAATTTTTCAGGTAATTCTGTTGCTATTGGAGTTATAAGTATTGCAAGTATGAAAACAGGAATACCTATTCTAATTGCAATTATTTCCACAGAATTAATGAATATTTTCGCCCCACCTACAATGATAAGCAAAGCTACAACAATTTGAAAAATTATTATCAATTTTGAGGGAGATTTACTCTTGCGTTTAAAATAGCAAGGTGCGAGTTCCTCTCCGTCAGCATCCTCACTTGTTTTAAAGGTCACATAAACATAATAAACATAACCACTCACCAAAATTCCAATTACCACAAGTTTCAAATTATGCGTAGGTAAAAATGAAGCCAAAATGGCTATTGTATACAATATTAAAAAGAATCTAATATCTCTCATCAGTACTTCTCTATTAATATGTAAGGGTTTATTATTTCGTCTAAAGATTAAAACCGCAGTCCCAACAACAAACAATGCTAAAGTTGACAACATAAAAGGTGCCCCTAATATAGCTCCAATTCCTATTTCACTCCCAGCCTCTTCCGTGCTACTTCCGCTCAATATAGCAATTACCGGAATTAACGTTTCTGGCAAAGCAGTCCCAACTGCTGCTAGAATACTTCCCACAGGCCCCTGCCCCAAATTAAATTTCTGTCCAAGCCATTCTACTCCATTGGTAAACAATTCTGCTCCGGCTAAAATTATTACTAAACTCGAAGCTAAAAATATTACTTCACTCATTTTTACTCTCCATTATTATTTATTGATAAGATTATCTATCGGTCTACCATTTTTTACTTAATTTCCAAAATTCAGGTTGCAAAAGAACTAATAGTGTAAACAATTCCAAACGGCCCAACAACATACAAATAGAAAGTACTATTTTTCCAAAAATTGTAATTGAAGCATATGTGGCCGTTGGACCAATTACCCCAAAACCTGGTCCGACATTCCCTAATGTAGCTATCACTGCCGTCATTGCATCAAAAGGTTCTAATCCAGTTGCCGCTAATAGTACAGATGCAGTAACAAATACTAAAATAAACAGAAAGAAGAATCTAGCCACGGTATTTAATATCACAGTTTCTACGGATTTATCCTGTACAACAATATTCACAACTACACGGGGATGAATAGCTTGCCTAAGCTGTGCCCAACCCATTTTCATAAGGACAACCACCCTAGTAACTTTTATTCCTCCTGCAGTTGACCCTGCACTTCCCCCTATAAACATAAGAAAAAACAAAATAATTTTGGCAAGAGATGGCCATTGATCATAATCAGCCGTTGCAAAACCAGTAGTTGTAGTTATCGAAACCACCTGAAATACAGCTTGTCTAAGTGATGTTCCGAGCCCTGTCTCCCCTTGCAAAAAAAGAGTAACTGTAATTGCTAATGTGGCTGCTGACAAAAGCAAGATATATGCTTTAAATTCAGTATCTTTAAACGCATTAAGTGCTCCTTTACGCCAGACCTGAAAATAAATACGAAAATTAACTCCCGCTATAACCATAAACAAAACTATTACAAGCTCTATTGCAAGACTGTCATAAGCCGCTATGCTAGCACTTCGAGTAGAAAAACCTCCTGTAGCCATTGTAGCAAAGGAGTGATTAACAGCATCAAAAAAAGACATCCCAGCAACCTTAAGTAAGATAATTTCTAAAACAGTGAATCCAGTATATATACCCCAAAGAGTCATCGCTGTATCTCTAATTTTCGGAAAAAGTCTCTCCGCCATAAGACCAGGAACTTCAGCATTAAAAAGCTGTACCGCACCTATCCCAATATTGGGAAGTAGCACTATGAAGAGAACAATAATCCCCATTCCGCCAATCCAGTGTGTCATACTTCTCCATAACAACAAACTACCCGGCAGACTCTCCAAATTGCTCAATACACTTGCTCCAGTCGTAGTCAACCCTGAAACCGTTTCAAAAAAAGCATCTATAAAACCATTAACAGAGCCAGAAATATATAAAGGAAAAGACCCAAATAGAGAAGCAAGTATCCACGCCCCTCCAACTACTGCAAATCCTTCTCTGGCTCCCATTCGCCCTTTAATACGTCCATGCGCCATGAAAAGAATCCCTATAAAACATGATAGTCCAGCAGAAGCAACAAATGCAATAATTGATGATTCTCTATTTATTATAGCTATAGACAAGGGAATACACATAAAAATCCCATAAGCTGTAAGCAGTCTCCCCCATATTGCTTCTAGCAGCAACATATTCATTATATTATCTACCTACCCTCAAAATATTTTACTACTTTATTAATCGTATCTGGGAGTGCAAAAACTACAATTCTATCCCCTTCATAGAGAACTGTTTCTCCGTTTGGAACGCATACTGCATTATTATGCATTACCGCCCCTACTAGACAATTACGTGGAATCTTAGCATCCTTTAGTTTTTTTCCAGCTATCTTCCCATGACTAGGAACGATTATTTCCATAGCCTGAGCTTTAGCACCTTCCAACAAAGATACCGCAAGCACTTTACCTCTTCTTACTTGGCGCAAAATAACACCTGCAGTAATAAGTCTAGGTGAAAGCACCACATCTATTCCTACTTTTTCCATTAACGGGATATACTCTGTTCTTCCTACTCGAACAATAGTTTTCTGTGCTCCAAGCTCTTTTGCCAACAAAGCAAGAAGAAGGTTCAATTTATCATCATCAGTCAAACATACAACTGCATCGGCATCCCCAACACCCTCTTCCGTAAGAAGATCTAAGTCTGTTCCTTCTCCGCAGAACACATTTCCCTTTTTCAGCAGTTTGGCCATGCCCTGACAACGTTCAGGATTCTTGTCGATTACTTTAACAGACATGCCTTCCTTTTCAAGAACAGTCGCCAAATTTCTTCCAATACGGCCAGCACCAATAATCATTACTTTTTCTACCCCTGATAATGTATCGTTAAAACTTTTCTCATATTCATTGATTTTTAAGGTCTCGCCCAGAAAAAAAACGTTGTCATATGGTTGTAGCACATCATGCCCATGAGGAATAATCATTGTCCCTTTTCTGAGAATTCCAGCGATTAATACATTCTGAGGCAATTCGAGCTGAGATAAAGGGGTATCTATTAAAATTGAATCTGTTGTGATTTTTACTTCCAAGAGTCGTATTTTCCCATCTGCAAAATCATCCACATCAAGTGCAGAAGGCACGAAAAGTATTCTACTTATTTCAAGCGCTGTAACATATTCCGGATTAATAGTCAAATCTATCCCAAGCATTCTATGAAATTCTGCTTCTTCCTTACCGACATACTCAAGATTTCTAACTCTTGCAATCGTCTGAGGAATCCCAACCTGTTTTGCCGCCATACAAGCTACCATATTCACTTCATCACTGTCAGTAACGGCTACCATTAAATCTGCCGACCTTACTTCCGGATCTGTCAGTACTTTGGGACTAGCACCATTACCTTCTATAGTCATAACATCCAAAGAATTTTGAATTATATTACGGCGATTTTCATCCTCTTCTATTACCACCACATCATGACCCTCATCAACAAGGCACTGAGCAATACTAAAGCCTACCTTACCTGCCCCAACAATTACAATTCGCACTTCTTTCCCTCCAGGTAAAACTAAATATTATTTTCCAACACACAACCATTATGAAATTTCATTTTAAAACAAATTCTTATATTTATCAACGTCGTTCTTAATGAATCAAATGTCTCCTTATTTTCTCATTACTTTAGCAATATTTATTATATGTTCAGCAATAGTAAACAAACCATTAACAATATCAATTAATACATTTTTATTTTCAAAATTATCAATTTTAACCTTATCACATTCAGGTAAACCTGTCATTATATTTATTTGAAGTTTATTGTGAACCTTCATTACCTCTGGGTGCGTACTAATTACCTCTTCTATTTTTTGTCTATCTCTGCTATCCAGAGCATTAACAAGCGCAAGATAATTGCCTGACACCATCATATACAATTCTTGAAAAATGTCCCAATCTTTTTCATTAAAACTAATCTTTTCCTCCTGCATTTTATTCCCATATTGGGACATGACAACTATTTTATCAGCCATATATTCTAATTCCTTGGCAATAAATTGTATATCATTGCATTCTATTATTTGTTGTCTTGTCATACTTTTTCTAAGCAACAACGTAATATAATTTATAATTTGACCATAACACCAATATACTTCCTCTTCAGACTTCTCTATTATCGCTGACCATTTTAATGATTTTTCAGAAAAAACCCTTGGAATAAGTTGAAACATATTTTCAAGTATATTATGTGCCAACCAGCGTACTTCCTGATTGGCCTGAGTTAAAGCTACCACAGGAAGTTCAAGAGCTGATTTACTAATATATTTGGGGGAAAATTCTTTATCCCCACCTTTTCGTTTTGGAACAATTTTCATAAGCATTTTAGCTAAAAAACCATTAAATGGAAGAAAGATGATTACCATGAATATCGCTGAAAACAAATGAGTATTAGCAACCTGTCTTGGCAGTTCGTCAGAAGACCATTCAATCAATCTCGCAAAATAAGGGAAGAATGGGAAAAGCAATATAGCTGCAAACACTCTATATATAGTATTTGCGAGCGCTACCCTCTTCGCATCTATTTTTTCTGCACCCAGGGATGAAATCAAAGTTGTCATAGTTCCGCCAATATGAGCACCCATCACCAACGGAACTATAGCTTCAATAGAAAGTAGACCCTGACTGGA
>JBAYAL010000153.1:0-4744 GCA_041669825.1 Eubacteriales bacterium
CATACAAATATCCCGAAATACCCAAAATTCGAAATCAATTCAATTACAAATTCACTCAAATAGCATAGAATAATTTCCAAATTTATCCTCCAAACAAATTAGCTAGTAAGCACCTATCTTAAGAATATGAATGTAATTTATTATAAAGAATCAAAGGATACATTCAAATATATATTTCTGATTATTTCATAAATTTCCGCAAATATTTTGTTCTTTCTATTGAACCTATAATTTTAAAAAAATAGAAGCTCAGAAAAACGCTAATTCTGAGCCCCTACTCGCAAAGATATTAAACTGTAAGAAATAGCAACAACATAAATTTACGTAATTAATAAGTCTCCAAGTATTTGTCCAACTCCCATTGATGGACAGTAATTTGATAATCCTCATATTCTTTTCTTTTTGCTTCCACAAACCTATTATAAATATGTTCCCCCAAGGCATCTCTTATAATCGCATTTTTACTCAATTCATCAAGTGCTTCGCTAATATCTCTGGGAAGGGAATCTATTCCTAGGTCTTTTCTTTGTTTTTCATCCATTTCAAAGATATTTTTATTAACCGCCGCAGGAGGCATTAGATTATTTTTAATTCCATCTATTCCGGCTTTCAACTGTACCGCAAGTGCCAGATAAGGATTGCAACTAGGATCAGGACTTCTTAATTCTATACGTGTTGCGTCTCCTCTTTTTGCAGGAATTCTAATCAAGGGGCTTCTGTTTTTTCCTGACCACGCGATATAACAAGGAGCTTCGTACCCAGGAATTAAACGTTTATAAGAATTGATAGTTGGATTTGTAATTGCCGTAAAACCACGGGCGTGATATAAAATTCCCGCAATATAATTATAAGCAATATTTGAAAGTTCTAGAGGTTTTTGCGGATCATAAAACATATTTTTACCGTCTTTAAATAAAGATTGATTTACATGCATGCCTGAACCATTAATTCCAAATATAGGTTTAGGCATAAAAGTCGCATGCAATCCGTGCCTCTGGGCAACAGTCCTTACTACAAATCGAAAAGTAACCATCTTATCTGCTGTATCCAAGGCATCCGAATATCTGAAATCAATTTCATGCTGACCGGGAGCAACTTCATGATGAGTAGCTTCAATTTCAAAACCCATCTGTTCGAGATTTAAAACCATGTCTCTCCGAGCATTTTCACCTAAATCTAATGGAGTTAAATCGAAATATCCAGCTTTATCATGGGTTATAGTTGTTGACCTTCCCTCAGAATCAGTTTGAAACAAGAAAAATTCAAGTTCAGGACCAACCGACATTGAATATCCAAGTTCCTTTGCTTCTGCGATTACCTTTTTAAGTGTATTTCTTGGGCAACCCTTAAATGGAGTTCCATCAGGATTGTATATATCACAAATCATTCTTGCTACAGTACCATCACCGGGACGCCAAGGAAACACAACAAATGTATTGGGGTCAGGATGCAAATACATATCAGATTCTTCTATTCTTACAAACCCTTCAATGGATGAACCATCAAACATCATTTCCCCATCAAGAGCTTTCTCTAATTGTTCAATAGTGATTGCGATATTTTTTAAGATCCCAAAAATATCTGTGAACTGAAGTCTAATAAATTTAACTCCTTTTTCTTGAGCTTCTTTTAAAACATCTTCTTTTGTTACGAGCACTTTATGTTCTCCTTTCAATATAATCATTCAATTGGAATTATTCCAAAAAAATACTTATTTATTCTTATATCCTAACATACTATATATTTTTTATTAATGAAGGATGAAAATACATAATATTAGGTTGATCAGCCAATACAGGGAATTTTCCTAAAACTTGGGTTCCAAATTCTAATGAAAAGAAAATTTTAATACTTTTTTTCTCATCAATGGATCTTAATTCTACTTTATCAGGATAAAACAAATAGTTATTATCTTGATCTCTCCATGTTAAAACTAAATCTCCAAGGGATACTTTAATAAGCCCGAATTCCTCTAATTCCAAACCTCTTATAGAGGAATAATTTTGAGAGATACTCTCTGCCTCAATTGCAATTAATCCCTTTTTGCTTTTCATTTCTAAAATATGTTCAATGATTAATCTGGCTGCTAGCGATATGTCTTCAAATATTCTCGCGTAAGACCTTATTTCTTCTTCAAGTTCATTTATTTTTTGAACATGTATTGATTTAATACTATTTAGCTTATTTTTCTCGCCTTCTATGGCTATGTAAATATTTTCTATACTTTCCATAATAATGTTATCATTTTCTATCAATTATATCCCCCCCTTTTTTTTCTTTATATGCTATTTTATATCAAAATATAGTATTTTCACAGTACTATTTAACCAATATGAAAAATTTTGATAATATAATTAAGAGCTATTAGCTAATTTTTATCAGGTTTCTTTCTTATTCTTTCAGACATTATTTGAATGAGATTTTCTGTTTCTTCAGTTTTATAATTTAATTTTTGTGCATATTCTAAAGCTTTCCAAGCACATTTGAGTGCCATTATATCTTTTCCCTTTTCTTTAAGCTTATTAGATAATCCTATTATAATTTCCAATCTATACTTGTTTAAACAATTATCTCGCAAAATCAGCCAATTATAAGCATTATCTTCAAGATATATTTTTTCGTATCTTATCAAAAAAGTTAGTTCTTCACATATCTCGCCAATTTTAGGACTATCACCAAAATATTCAAAAAATTTTAAAGCTCTTAAATAATAATACTTAGCATATTGATATTCCTTTTTCATTATTGCAATTACTGCCAACAATTGATATCTTACAGCATATCCAAATTCAGAACCAGAAAAATAATTCATAGATAACTCAATACTACTCTGTGCTTCATCCAGAAATCTAGTATGTTGTAAAATATTGCTTAGAATGTAATAACTTTCACTGAGTTCTTTAGGTTTATTATTTTTTATAAACAATACAATTGAACGGTGAATATATAATAATGCATCATTGTATTTCTTATCTTCAAATAAAACAAAAGCTAAATATTGGGTAGCATTAGCTAAAGAATTTTCATCTCCAATTTTAGCAAAAAGTCTACATGCTTCACAAAAATTTCGCTTGGCAGATTTTATATTTCCTTGACTATAAACTATTTCACCTAATAATATTGTTATCTCCCCTTCACCTGGAATATAGCAATATTTTCTGCATATTTGTAGAGCAGAATTAACGGCCTGTTCAGCTTTTTTCCAGTTATTTAGTCTTTTATACACCTGCCCAATATCGGTATAAAGCATTGATAACCTTAAGGCTGATGCATCTGAAGGATATATTGTGATTGCTTCCATATAATATTTTTCTGCTTTTTCAAAATTACCCTTTAAAAAGCACACACTTCCAAGTCCTGCTTTGGCTTCTGAAATACCTTTATTATTTTGAAGTTCTGTACATATGTTCAGAGCTTTTTTAAACCCTGCTTCTGCTTTATCAAATTTATTTTTTTTCAACTGAGCCATTGCTAATAACCTAAGTGAAAAAGCTATAACTACTGGATAACCAAGCTTTTCGGCTTCAATATAGCTACTTATAAAATGCTTTTCCGATTCATCTATATTGCTAATACCAAAACACCTTATTCCCATTTTTATGTAGTCCTGCCATTTTTTTAATATATTATCCATCATAAAACCCCTCCGTATCAACAATATATTATGCTAAAAGAGACCTATTAGACATAAATATTTAATATCTCATATTATCTGGACAACTAAAAAATTATGTGGTAATCTCTTGGCCAAGGAGGTGTATTTCAAATATGAACACAAAACGTCACCCTTCTTCAAATATCTGGCTGACGCTAGGGAAAATTGTAATTTTTTTATTGGCTCTCTATCTTGCCTATTTAGTATTAAGACCTTTGTTGGGTTTGCTTTTAAACCTCAGTTTCTGGTTAATAAAGGTGATAATATTCATAACAGTTGGCTTTATTGTAGTACATTTGTTTGCAAAAATAATTTTTGACATTGATTTATTCAAGTTAATTATCGGACGAAACCAAAGATAATTATTTACTAATACTAAATAATTATCGTGAACAGACCAGACAGTAAAAAGTGCATCAAGCTTTTAGAATTAGCAATCCATCACAGTTAATTCTAAAAGTAAAATGCACTTTTTTATTGTTTTTTAGATAGTTTTCATTTTTTTGCAATAATTTCATACATATTTATAAAAAGGAGGAAGATAATTATGAAAATATTAATCCTTAAGAAAAACAGAGTTTTAATGATTGCTTTATTTATTCTATTTCTGGCAATTGGGATAATATATGCTGAACCAAAAATAGAATCTGTACAATCTCAGAAGCTCAAACCAATATATTCTGTTAAAACTACTACAAACCAAATAGCTATTACCTTTGACATCAGTTGGGGTGAAGAAAATTTAGTTCCAGTGCTGGATGCCTTGAAAAAGGAAAATATTAAAGCCACATTTTTTCTCTCTTCTCCTTGGGCCGAAAAACATTCTGAGCTAGTTAAAATGATTGTCACTGAAGGACATGAAATCGGCTCTCACGGGAAACGTCATGTTGACTTAAATACTCTTTCTCAAGCAACTTTATTAAGTGAGCTTACTGAGGCACAAAAAAGCCTTGAAACGTTATCAAATCAAAAAATAGCCCTTCTACGTCCACCCAACGGTGCCTATGATAATCAATTAATAACTACTGCTAAAAATATTGACCAAAGAGTAATACAATGGAGTATAGATTCTTTAGACTGGCAAAAGCC
>JBAYAL010000154.1:0-4738 GCA_041669825.1 Eubacteriales bacterium
CAACATATCTGAATTTGGCTAGCAGGGGTCTATTTTTAGATTTTACTCTAAACTTGAAAAAAGCGATAGAATCGCGTGGTTACAAGGCGCCAATAAGGGTATTAAAAGCTGATGGAGGAGTTTTGCCGCTGGCAAAGATCAGACCAGTTGAATCCATCTTCTCTGGCCCTGCAGCTAGTATTTTGGGAGCTCTTGCCCAAAGTGAACCGAAGGACTCATTTGTAGTTGTTGACATTGGTGGTACGACTACTGATATTGGCCTGGTATTGTCAGGTTCTCCGCTGATAAGTTCGAAAGGGGCAAAAATTGGTTCTTATTTTACCAATGTACGCTCACTAGCAGTTCGCTCTGTTCCAATTGGAGGAGACTCTGTAATAATTAAAGAAAATGGGGAAATAAAGCTGGCTAACTATAGGTTAGGCCCTGCATATTGTTTAGGAGGAAATAAGCCTACGCCTACAGATGCAATGAGGTATTTGAATCTTACTGATTATGGTAACAAGGAAAGAGCTGAGGAAGCTATGGCGTCCTTATTATCCTTAGAAAATAAAAATACTGAAAAAATGCGTCGTATTGCTCAAGATATTATAGATATTATGGTAAAACAAATCTGTGAGGCAATAAAGAATTTGCAAAAAGAATGGGAAGAAGAGCCGGCTTATAAGGTATGGGAAGTTTTAAACCCCCATAAAAACCTTAATTTAAATATTCTTTTAAGTGGTGGAGGAGCATCGGGAATTTTCTCTGCAATTGGGAAAGAAATGAAAATAAATGCTAGTCTGGTAAAATATTCTCAAGTGTCAAATGCTATTGGAGCAGCTATGGCCAAACCTACATTTTCATGGACAATGAATCTAGATACTTTTCTTGGCAAATATAGAATTGAGGAAACAGGAGAACAAGGAATTTGGACTGGAAGTAAAAGGCCCCATAACGAAGTAGATGATTTTTTAATGGGTTTGGTCAAAAATCAAGCTTCCGAAATGAATATAGATGTGGTTTCTCTGGAAAAAGATCCATTTGATTATTTTCCAATTGTAGATAATAATCGTACAGTCGGACAAATTGTTAGGGGAGCTATGCACGTGTCCCCAGGTGTTAGGGGGAGGGTTGAATAATGAACAAAACAGGTATAATGTTTTTTCCTGCTTTTGATTGGTCTCTTGGAGAATCACATCCTGAAAGGGAAGAACGATTACTATATACACAGGAACAAATTTTCGAAGAAGGTATTATGGATTTGGCTCAGGTAAAACAATATTCTCCTGCAGTTGCAGATATATTTGATGTTTTACGTACACAAGCTTTCTTTCCATCACATGAAAAACATCATTTAGATGCTCACTTGATAGCAGCTGGAAGTTCAATTACCCTGGGTAAGGCAATAATGGAGAAAGAAATAAAAAATGGATTTGCAATAGTTCGTCCACCAGGTCATCATTCTGGAGCAACAGTGTGGGGAAACAGAGGTTTTTGTACCATCAATAATGAAGCTGTTTTGGTGAATTATCTTAGAGCTAACTATGGATTGAAAAAAATCGCCATAGTAGATACAGATGTTCATCATGGAGACGGAACACAAGATATATTTTTCCATGATCCCAATGTATTATATATTTCAATTCATCAGGATGGTCGAACCTTATTTCCTGGTACTGGCTTTATTGATGAAAAAGGAGGGCCAAATGCTTGGGGCGCTAATTTGGATATTCCGCTTATTCCGGGAGTAGGGGATGAAGGAGTAATATATACTTTAGAAAATTGGATTATGCCAAGATTGGCTGAGTTTAAGCCTGATATAATAATAAATTCAGCTGGACAGGATAATCATTTTACAGATCCACTGGCATCAATGAACGTTACAGCAAGAGGATACGGAAAAATTACAGAAATTTTGAATCCGAATCTAGCGGTGCTTGAAGGTGGTTACTCCATTGAAGGAGCTTTGCCTTATGTTAATATGGCTATTTTCCTAGCATTGGCCGGGGAAGATTACTCTGGAGTTATAGAACCGCAAAAGCTAGAGAGAGATGTAATCGGAGGGAAACCTTTTATTTCTTATCTGAAAAATCTTAAAAATGAATATGCGAAGATAGAACCTAATTGGACGGTTAAGAAAGAATCATTTTTGCCTAAGGGTGATTGGGTATATACGGAAAAAGGGACTTTTTATGATACTGACTGGTTCAAAGAATATCGCAAAGATTATGTGAAAAAATGTGATAATTGTGGTGGTACTGTATTATTTATTTCTCAAAATCAGCTCACAGGAGAACAGGGAGTTCTTGTTAGAATTCCATTTGGAGCCTGTCCAGCTTGTGTTCAGGCCGGATATGATTTGGTTGAAAATTTCCATACAAAAATAAACACGCATGTATTACTGCAGGATCAGCCCAATAACGTTATTCGCTTTTGGGATAAAGGCAAGGAAGTGAGATTTTTTGATCAATAATATACGTGTTTTAGACCAGCAATGCATTAACCAGATTGCTGCTGGTGAGGTCATAGAAAGACCATTGTCAGTGGTAAAGGAACTAGTCGAAAATTCCTTAGATGCTAATGCTAATAAAATTGATATCGTTATAAAAGGAAATGGTACAGAGCTAATAAGAGTTAGTGATAATGGAACAGGAATAAATTTAGATGATTTGAGAGTCGCCGTTTTACCTCATGCCACAAGTAAAATTAGCAATATTGAGGATCTTGATAGCCTTTTTACACTTGGTTTTAGAGGGGAGGCTTTGCCGAGCATTACTTCTGTATCCAAGATTGATATACTCACAAGAACGGTAGACAGTGTTTCTGGTTGTCAGCTTAGCCTTGAAGGCGGCAGGGAAGTAGAATTTAAGGAAATTGGATTACCTATTGGTACTACAGTTATAGTAAAAGACCTGTTCTTTAATACCCCAGCGAGATATAAATTTTTGCGGTCAACTAATACAGAATTTGGCTTAATTTCTGACCTAGTAAGTAGGTTAGCTGTAGCAAGACCTGATACTGCTTTCTCACTTAAACACCCAGATAAATTTGTGCTAAAAACTTCAGGCAATAATTTATTATTGGATACTATTGCTGCTGTCTTTGGCAATAACATCGCAAAACATATGATTCCAATTAATTTAGAAAATGATAAATGGAAAATTAATGGATATATTAGCTCTGTGGATTTTGTAAGGAATACTAAAACTCATCAAATAATAACTGTAAACAATAGGATAGTTCGTTCTCAGATAGTAGGAAATGCTGTGAAAAGAGGATATCATACTTTAATTCCAATCAATACTTATCCTATTATTATGTTAAATATTTTCCTCCAACCTAAGGAGTATGATGTTAACGTTCACCCTTCAAAAATGGAGATCAAATTTCATCAAGAACAAGAATTGACTGATTATATTTCGGCTAATATTACTAAAGTCTTAATGGCTAGTAAACCTCTGCAAAAATATATTACACTTGACAATTACGCTTATTTTAAATCAAAAAATACTCCAAATAATAATAATTACAATGAGGATACTGTTAATAGTATTCATAGTGTTAAAAAGTCTGATCTACTTACTAAAAGTAACATTTGGAAAACAAACAATAATGATGCAAACTATAAACAGGAAGAATTTAAGCAAATATTGGAGAGAGTACCGTTAGAAAATACTATTAAAGAGAATAAGAAAGAAAATAAGAAAGAAAATCTAAAAATAAATTCTACTGAAAATATTACTAAGAAATTGGTAATACCAGATGATACTTTAGCATGTTTGGAAAAAAGCAAAAATAATTCCGATAACTACCAAATATCTAAAATGAATTCAGGTGAAGACAATTGTATTTTTTTGGAGCTAAGGGCATTAGCGCAAATATTTAATACGTATATACTCGCAACTAATGAAAAGAGTCTGTATATACTTGATCAGCATGCTGCACACGAAAGAATAAATTATGAAAGATTAACAGCGGCTTTACGTACGGAAGATTCTTTTGCTCAAATGACTCTTTTACCAGTAACAATTGAATTAACGTTATTGGAAGAACAAATCGTTTTGGAAAATTTTGAGTTACTAAATAAAATGGGTTTTACTATTGAAATGTTTGGTGAAAAAACATATTTGTTGAGGAGCGTTCCTTTACAAAGCGGATTGGATACGCCGGAGGTGCTCTTTAAAAAATTTATTGATAGTATCTTAGAAAACAATATTGTTCCTGAATTGGAAGATATGCTAGAAAAATGGATTACTATGCTCGCTTGTAGAGAATCAATTAAAGGACATGAAAAATTATCCCTAATGGAAATGGAAGAATTAATCTACTCTCTCTCAAAATGTAATAATCCTTATACCTGCCCTCATGGTAGGCCTACTGTTATTGAAATATCTAAAAAAGAGTTGGAAAAAAGGTTTTATAGGATTTGAGATTTAAACTACAAGACCAGAAAGTAGAATTCCTATGTTTTTACTCCAAATTTGCCAGAATTGGGAAACAGGCAAAGGACTTTTTCCAAGCCCGCATTCTACTGTAAAACCAGGTCTTCTCCAGTCTTGAATAAACCAGTCTTTGTAACCTGCATTGCTATCAACATATCTGATGGGTTGATAACCGCTTGCTTCTGAGAATGTTTTGACAATATTTTGGGATTCAGGAGGTTCTAAGCCTTCATAGCCCCAATAGATTACTTCACCTTGGGTATGAAAAGCTATTACAAGCCTAAAGTTATGAGCTTTGGTAAAGTTTGCTATAGCTA
>JBAYAL010000155.1:0-4735 GCA_041669825.1 Eubacteriales bacterium
GGAATATCCTTTCTGCTTAGTTGTTTTTTGATTACCAATAACAGCTTTTTTTAGAATGTTTTTTATTATCCTTGCCCTATCATCTGATGGATACTGATTAAGAGCCCTCCAAAGCTCAAAATCCTCACTTTCAGAGATATAAAAAATTAACATACCTGATGTTTTCATGAATCTATATTAATTTTCCTAGTCAAATTATTCACGAGATTTGCTGCCATTATTCTAAAACCAGCTGCATTTCCGAACTGTGGATCATCAATGAGCACTTTATTATCCAGATTTAAATATTCAAAAACCATTTCCCCGACTTTCCCTGAAATAAGAATCGTATGAATTCTTCCTCCCATAGGTTTTGTAATTTTCATAATATCACGGGAAATATCTGCAGCAAGCTGGGCTAGCATTTTCTTCATTACTGGGTTCAAATCAATAGCACCATTATTCCAAGGATATAATCCTTTGTTCACTCTAAATACTTTATCCAGTTCTTTATCATCAGTTTCTATAGGATTAGAGTGATCAAGAGTCATTTCTCTTAATTTTTCTGCTACCCCTGTATAGGCCCACTGGAGTCCTTTTTCTATACTAAAGGAATTGGGAGGGTCTAGCATAATCCCATCATAAAAAGTTGCAATATCTGTAGTCCTAAAACCTGGATCTACGACCACTACATACCCGCCTAACAGTTTATTATTTATAGATTGTCCATCTTCAGTAAGCGTTTCTTTAATGTATACTCCATAACTCTGTGGAAGAACTCTCGACCTTAAAATATTCATGCTTCTGTTCTGGCCTTTGAAAGGTCCTGACAAGAAAGACACAGAAAATGATCCCTTCAATTCTGCTTCATATTTATCCTTAAGGGATGCATAATATTTCACGGGAACACCTGTCCCCAAGTAAACATTTGACTTTGGGTATGGCTGAGCAAGAGCAATAGCAACAATTAGTAAAGACATTGCTTCTTCATCAGTTGATTTATCTTCGTCCCAACAATAATGAGCTTCTTTAGGATTAAGACTTTCTGCTAAACTACCCATGAAATAATGTCTTTCCACACCTGTTGAATTATTTCTAACAATAACATCCAATGATGAAATTTGCTTATCAACATCTGATCCCTTTTGGATGCTAGGATTACCTAACGTGGAAAATATTCTTTCATTACCGCTGCAAATAATAGCTGGAAACAATATTTTTGTGTCTCCAATATGCAGTTTGATTGCACCAAAACCTGGGTCGGCTCCAGCAACCAAGATATCATTTTCAAACACGAGCTTTCCTCCTTGTTTACATAAAATGATTAAATTCTAATAAATGTAAATAATTCTTCTCATTTTATCCATTGTATACCAAAAAATACATTTTGGGAAGATTTTAGAATAATCTTTTATCAAAAAGGAAAAAATATCTTTAGATCAATTGAACTGGAGGAGAATTATTAATGCTTGTAGGAATTGTGCGAACAATAATAATGTATATTATTATTGTTCTTATATTAAGAATTATGGGCAAAAGACAAATAGGACAGCTACAGCCATTCGAATTAGTTATAATTTTAATAATTTCCGAATTGGCAACTATTCCGAGCCAAAATATAGGTATTCCACTTATTACAGGCCTTATTCCCACACTTGTTCTGCTATTAATTGGTGTAACAATTACGCAGATTACACTAAAGAGCGAAAAAGCCAGAGCATTAATCTGTGGAACACCAACAATCTTAATAGATAAAGGTATAATTGTTGAATCTGAAATGAAAAAAATTAGATATAATTTGAGTGACCTTATGGAACAGCTACGTTCTAAAGATATTTTTAATATTGCTGACGTAGAGTATGCAATTCTTGAAACAAATGGCCAATTAAGTGTAATTCCTAAATCTCTAAAACGTGCAGTCTGTCCTGAAGACTTGAACCTTCAACCAAAATATGAAGGACTTCCTACAACTCTAATCATGGATGGAGTTATCCAATACAAAAACATGTCAAAAACGAACACTACACAAAAAAAATTAGATAGAGAAATTCGTAAAGCCGGGCTAAAAACCTCTAAAGATATCCTCATAGCAATCATCGATTCCGACGAAAATATCTTTTTTCAAGGAAAAGAAAAGAAGAAATAAATCGTATATGGGAGGTGAATATTTTGCGTTCTGTAATCTCCATAATTCTTGGATTTAGTATTCTCATTTTGGGTTCCCTGTTTACAATTAATAAAATCAATAATTCATCAGAAATAATCACTAATTATTTAACTGAAACTGAAGATTATATTAAAAATGATAATTGGGATTCGGCTCTATTAACAATAAAATCTACTCAGAAATACTGGGAACAAGCCGAAAATTGGTGGGCTATAATCCTTGATCATGATGCCATTCACAATATAGAAATTTGTATTAAAAAACTAGAAAAATATATTGAAACCAAAAATCTTTCTCTTACTTTAGGTGAAATGGAAACTCTCAAGATTCTTATAAAAGACCTCCCTGACTCAGAAACCTTGACTATACATAACATTTTATAATTCATATGATAAAGTAAGCCTAAGGTTGACTAATCAAGTAATATAAAAGAAAGTTATTATTTACATTGCTAAATTCTCCAAAAGAAATTATAATTCTGATAAGCAATTTTTCTATGGAGAATATTAAGTGATTAAAAACACCATTACTTCTTTTTCAAAAAAATATATTGAAATAATCAGCAAGAATGAACTTATGGCCTTGGGCGCGCAGGTTACATATTTTATGATTCTGGCATTTTTTCCAATGCTAATTTTTTTACTTACTCTTCTTAGCTATACACCTTTTGCTAATTCTGAAGTTTTGTTTAGCCTCTCTTACCTTCTTCCAGAGGAAACCTACCTAATGGTAAGTAAAGCAGTATATGAAATTATTGAATCTAGAAGCCCTACTCTTTTATCATTTGGTATGGCAGCCTCACTCTGGGCGTCTTTAAACGGGGTTAATGCTCTAATGCATGGTATCAACAAGGCTTATGGCTTAAAAGAAACGCGCTCCTATCTCAAATTAAAAGGCCTATCCATATTATTCCTCTTTTTTCTCGTTATCTCAATTATTCTTACTCTACTGCTACTTGTATGGGGGGAAACTCTAGGTAATCTACTTTTTAATTTTTTAGGAGCTGAGAGCATTTTCCCTTTACTATGGGAAAAATTACGCTTGATTTTTCAATTTATTGTAATGATAATAACTTTTATTATGCTTAACAAAATGGGAACAACAGCTTATTTAACCATAAAAGAAGTATTCCCTGGCTCACTTTTTTCTGCTATTGGATGGTTAATTATTTCTCATGGTTTTTCCATCTACATCAAAAATTTTGCTAATATTTCTATAGCCTACGGAAGTATCGGTGGAATAATCATCTTATTATTATGGTTATACTGGAGTAGCGAAATACTCCTTATGGGTTGTGCTCTAAACGGAACAATCCTGTCTTGGAAAAAAACAAAACCATGATCAAAAAACAACACAGAAGGAAGATTGATTATTTAGTTATCTCCCCTAGAGATATAGATTAATTGCTACAACCGTAAAAAAAGGAACCTCTTTTCAAACTGTTAGGTTTGGAAAGAGGTTCCTTTTTAATTCTGCTATAGTTTAAGCTTCTTACAATTTCGAAAAATCCAAAGTTGCAAATAAATCCTCAATGGTTTCAGCTCTCCTTATCAATTCAACTTTTCCGTCAGGTTTTAATAACAATTCCTTGGGACGAAGTTTTCCATTATAGTTGAATCCCATAGCATGTCCATGTGCCCCAGCATCGTGAATCACAAGATAATCTCCAATATCCACCTTGGGGAGCATTCTATCAACAGCAAATTTATCATTGTTCTCACATAATCCACCTGTGACATCATACATATGATCCTTTGGTAAATCTTCCTTGCCAATTACTGTAATATGATGATAAGCCCCGTAAACTCCCGGCCTCATTAAATCTGCCATACTAGCATCCAATCCTACATAATTCTTATATATTTCTTTTTTATGAAGAACTGTTGTGGCTACAAAACCATAAGGGCCAGTAATCACTCGTCCACATTCCATCGCAATTGTAAGAGGGTCTAACCCATTAGGTACAATTATTTCATCATAGACCTTTTTAATCTCCACTCCTAGGTATTCTAGGTCAACCATATCTTCTTCCGGTTTATAAGGAATGCCAATTCCCCCACCAAGGTTAATAATTTCAATTTTTATTCCCAGCTTCTCTTTTAATTCCACAACGAGCTCAAACATCATCCTAGCAGTTTGGACAAAATAATCCGGATCGAGTTCATTGGAAATTACCATAGTATGAATACCAAAACGTGTTGCTCCCAATTCTTTTACTCTCTTATAACCTTCAAACAGCTGTTCCTTAGTAACACCATATTTGGCTTCCTCAGGTGTTCCAATGATAGCATTTCCTTCCTGTCCTAGGGGACCTGGATTGTATCTAAAAGAGATCAATTCAGGAATACCAGTATTTTTATGAAGAAAATCTATATGACTAATATCGTCCAGATTTATTATTGCTCCCAATTCTTTAGCCTTCAAATACTCCTCCGCTGGAGTATCATTAGATGTAAAAACGATCTTCTCACCTAACAGACCTGCTTTTTCTGCCAAGATAAGTTCTGGCAAAGAACTACAGTCTGTACCTATACCTTCTTCAGCCAAAAACTTTAATATATACGGATTAGGAGTTGCCTTTACAGCAAA
>JBAYAL010000156.1:0-4709 GCA_041669825.1 Eubacteriales bacterium
CAAGTTGCCCAGGTCACAGCTTTGGCTCAAGCAAATATTGTAAGAATATCCGGAATAGACAGGTATGTAACCTCACTTGCTGTAGCAAAATACTTCGATTTAGTAGGGGAAACTATTTGCGTAGCCACGGGGAAAAACTTCCCAGATGCTCTGGCAGGAAGCGTCTATGCGGCAAATCACAACGCCTCGATTATTCTAGCTGACGGCAATTTGCCTGAACAGGCAATGAATTATCTAAAGACGAAAGAATTTTTTGGCGCAACCATTTTCGGAGGAGAGGCTGTTGTGGATAAAGAGATTGAGCAACAGCTTGGACAATTGATAGGAAAATAGGAAATGGTAAATGTTACAGATAAAGAAAAGTTTTTAAGTATATTATCTGGGTAAACTAATTGCTGTTAAAGCAAGTGTTGGTTAAAAAGATTTTGAAAGAAAAGATTAAAGTAGCCTGTACAGGCTGTAGTTACTGCATGCCCTGCCCGGCAGGTGTAAATATCCCTGGGAATTTTTCTTACTATAATGACTATTACCGTTTTGATGATCAGAAATCAAAACAAAATGCCAAAATTATGTATAATTCCATCTTATCTTCAGCGGAAAAAGCAGATAATTGTGTTGAGTGCGGGGATTGTGAAAGTCATTGTCCTCAAAATATTGCTATCAGAAAAATACTCAAAAATGTTGCTTCTGAAATGACAATGAAATTGTAATAACATTACGGAGTGAAGATTGATAGTGGATTTGGTGTTGGCTATAAGGAAAGTGATTATAAATTTATATTACAAAAACATTTTGGACTTAAACATGGGAATAAACAAAGTAGGGGAAAATCAGAGGTGAAATATTAGCGAACAAGTTGAGGAAGACCGAGAATATAAATAAATTTTTGGAGAGAAATTTATTTATCTACAGATTTAAGTTTCTTGCGGCTTATTGTGGTTTCAAAAAGTAACACCTCATCTCTACCAATGTAAGCCACCTACCGTACTGGTTAGCCAGTACGGTTTTTTTTGTGTTCAAAAAAAGAACTAAACAAGGTTTACTAGATTTAAGCATTGATCGGTAGAATAAATTTTTCAAAAATTAAAATAATAAGAGAAAGTTTATATAATTATAAAGTAGGAGATGTAAAATGAAATTAGCAGGAGAAGAAAAATTAGTAGAGTTTGAAAAAAATTACAAAGATAAAAAGCTATCATATTGGGAGGATTGGAAATGGCAAATTAAGAATTCCATAACGAACATTAGTACTTTTGAAAGACTTTTAAATATAAAGTTTACTGATAAAGAGAGAGAAGAGTTAAAGGACGTTACATCAAAATTTCCTCTTTCTATAACACCATACTATTTGTCATTGATCGATACGGATGATTATAAAAACGATCCAATATTTTTACAGGCTTTCCCTTCTATAAGTGAATCGCTAGTTGGCAATCATGATATGGCAGATCCGTTACATGAAGATAAAGATAGTCCAGTTCCTGGAATAACACATCGTTATCCAGATAGAGTGTTATTCCATATAAGTAATGTTTGTGCAATGTATTGCAGACACTGTACAAGAAAAAGAAAAGTGGGAGATGTATCCACAATACCGGATAGAGAGGAACTAAAGAAAGGGATTGAGTATATAAAGAATACGCCCGAAGTAAGAGATGTTCTATTATCAGGAGGAGATGCGTTTTTATTAAGTGATGAAAATTTAGATTGGATATTAACTGAGATCAAAAAAATTCCTCATGTAGAAGTAATCAGAATAGGTTCTAGAGTACCAGTAGTTCTTCCATATAGGATAACAGATGAATTAGTAAATATGTTAAGAAAACATCATCCTATATGGGTAAATACTCACTTTAATCATCCAAGAGAAATTACGAGCTCCTCAAAGGAAGCACTTAGAAAACTTGCAGATGGTGGTATTCCACTTGGAAATCAAAGTGTATTGTTGGCTGGAATAAATGATTGTCCAGAAATCATTAAGAAGCTTTGCCAACAATTAGTTAAGAATAGAGTACGTCCATATTACCTATATCAATGTGATTTATCTGAGGGGTTGGCTCATTTTCGAACGCCTGTTTCAAAAGGTATAGAAATTATGGAGCGTTTAATTGGTCATACAAGTGGATTTGCAGTTCCAGCATATGTAATTGATGCCCCAGGTGGAGGTGGAAAGATACGAGTTATGCCTAATTATCTTATTTCTTCTGCGCCAAATAAAGTTATTTTGAGAAATTATGAGGGTATAATTACATCCTATGAAGAGCCTAAAAACTATAAAAACCATGATTGTACTAAAGGATGTGAAGAGTGTAAACTTCTTAAGAAAACACATGAAGGTGATGAATATAAAGCTATAGGGATAGAGAAACTTTTGATTGACTCTAATGCTACTATCTCGTTGATTCCAGAAAATAATAATAGGTTACAAAGGCGCGAGGATAATGATGAGGATTAATTATGATAAGACAGTGAAAATAGGCAAATCTATTATTAATCATGGGAAATATAGTAATAGGATTTATTTAATGAAAATAGATCAATCTGATTTCCCTGAAATAATACAAATTTTAGATGATTTGGCTAAGGTAAATGGGTACACTAAAATATTTGCTAAAATACCTTATTTATTTAAAGAAGCGTTTATTAAATCAGGATACGGAATAGAAGCTACTATTCCTGGCTTTTATAAGGGTGTTGAAGATGTGATTTTTATGGGTAAATATTTTAGTGAAGAGAGGGCTCGTCTAAAGGAAAGTAATAAAATAAAAGAAATTATTGATATATCTTGTACAAAGGATAAAATAGAAAAACAAATAGAACTTGGAGAAGAGTATCATTTTCATCTTTGTGATAAAAATGATGTATTACAAATGTGTAAAGTATATAGAGCGGTATTTGAAACATACCCATTTCCTATTAGTGATGAAAAATATATAGAAAAGACAATGAATGAAAATTTTATTTACTTTTCTATCAAACATAAAGAAAAAATTGTATCTTTAGCATCTACAGAAATGGATTATACATCTAAAAGTGTTGAAATGACTGATTTTGCTACACTTCATAAATATAGAGGTAAGGGGTTTAGTATACAGTTACTCGGCAAAATGGAAGAAGAAATGAGACTAAAAAATTTTTATATGGCATTTACTATTGCTAGGTCTATATCATATGGTATAAATATTACTTTTTCGAAATTGAATTATAAGTATGGTGGCACATTAATTAATAATACTAATATTTCTGGTGATTTAGAAAGTATGAATGTATGGTATAAGATTTTGAACTTGTGATTGATATTTATAAATAAAGGTTCAAATTCTTATCTGTAATAATTGATTAGGATGTCAAAAGCTAATTTTGCAAAAATTAAATACTACATATGTTGTGATTGGAAGTTTTAATGGCTATATATTGTAGTTGTAAGGGATAAAATCAACTTTTGACACTTGAACCATAATTTTAAAATGCAAAAATTATATAACTAAGGTTGGTGGATTTCATAGTATGAGGTTTTGGTTTACCAAAATTTAGGTTTAAACTGTGATACAATTTAAGAACATAAAAAAGCTCAGGACTACTGGTATTTTTGGATTTATTGACTAGAATTGACATCGCTTTAGGCGGTGCTTTTTGTGTTTTATGCATTTTAAACATATCAGGCTTTCTGTGTGTCAGTCAAAGTGTAGCTAGGCTACTTTGAAAAAAGTATATGTCAAAAAGCTAATAATGCTATTCCTTATGACATAAAAGGCTACTTGTGCTATAATGGTAATAAATTACAAAAATAGGGATGTGAGAAGTTTAATATGTCCAGATATATTGAACTAACAGATATAATTAATAAATATAATCTATATTTGCTTGTCACCTTCGGATCATATAATACCGAAAAATTCCATAAAGAAAGCGATATAGATGTAGCCTATTTAGCAAAAGAGGTTTTAAGTACACAACAAGAATATGAGTTGCTTCATGACATAGTATTGTATTTTAAAAGGGATAAAATTGATTTAGTTAACCTGTCAAAAGCTGTTCCGCTACTACTGTATGAAATTGCTTGCAATTCGCAAGTTCTTTATGAAGAGAACAATAGTTATTTAAATTTTAAATTGAAAGCATCTGCTAGGTATGCTGACACAAAATTTTTAAGAGATTTGCGCAGGGATTATTTAAATGATATCGTTAGCTCTTAGTAGCGAAGGAGGACCAAAACATGCCTGATATTGAAGTAGCTGTTGATAAGCTTCTTAAAATGGAACAGTATGTAAATCAATTAGATAGTATTAAGCCAGCTTCTATGGATGAGTATAAAAAAGATTTAAAAACAAAGTATGCCGTTGAAAGAATTATACAGATGATTGTTGACTTGGCAGTTGACGTTAATAATGTTTTGCTTTCTTACTGTAAAAAACCTCCTGCAGCCGATTATTTTAATTCTTTTATAGAATTATCTGAGAGTGGTGTGTTAGAAAAAACATTTGCTTTAAAGATAGCCCCTTCTACGGGATTAAGAAACAGACTTGTACACGAATATGAAAAAATTAACGATGAAATTGTATATAATAGTTTCCAAGAAGTTATAGTAATGTATAATCAATACATAAAAGAGATAAATAGATTTATTCGGTTAGAATCATAGCCCGCCTAAAGAAACACAGAATAGTTGGGTTCTACAATAAAAAGCTCAGTAATACTGGGCTTTTCGA
>JBAYAL010000157.1:0-4706 GCA_041669825.1 Eubacteriales bacterium
ACGAGGCTCCCTTCGTAAAATAGTTCATGAACACCATGCTCATATAAGCAAAAAACTTAATATATATGAAGAATCAATCTCTAAAGCAATCAAAGGGCTGGGATACAGAAAAATGGGAGAACTTATCACCGCCAATCTCTACCGCATCCCCCAAGGTGTTTCTGAAGCAATTTTAGAAGATTATACTGACCCTGAATACAAACCCGTAACAGTTAAACTGAACCCCTCGTTAAATGGCATAGATAATTCTCAAAAATATTTCAAACTATATAACAAAGCCAAAGCAACTATAAAAAAAGCCACTCCCTTTAAGGATTCAGCTTTAGAAGAAATAAATTATCTACAAACTATCCTGATTAGCATCGATCAAGCATCTAATACAGAGGAACTTAAAGAAATCCACAATGAACTTATAGAACAACATTATCTAAAAGGAAAGCAACCTGAAATTAGCCTAAAAAGCAAGGCTAAAATAAACCCCAATAAAATCCCCAAAGCCAAAAAGAGACAGCCTGAAGAGCAATCCAGACCTCATATCTACTATTCAAAAACCAACTGTAAAGTTATTGTAGGACGTAACAACAAACAAAACGACAAAATGACCTGGCGCGAATCCGCCCCTGGAGATATGTGGCTTCATGTCAAGGAAATTCCCGGATCTCACGTCATTGTCCCTCTTAAGAATGAAGAAGAATTCCCAGATGACGAAACACTGTTAGACGCTGCCACCCTAGCCATATATTTCAGCCAGGCCAGAGGATCTTCCAATGTAGCTGTCGACTATACCCATGTCAAACAGATTAAAAAACCAAATGGTGCCAAACCAGGCATGGTAGTCTATGAACAAAACTGGTCCCTGTATCTCACTCCCAAGCAAGAGGATATAGACCGTCTGTTAACCTCGGAAAGTGAAGAAGAATAAATAACATTTAATTTACTTTTATCTTATGAATAATATATCCTGGAATTGTCAAATTTGGTGTAGTCCCTAAACTTACAAATTTGGTATTTAGTAAGCTTTTTTCCTGAAAATGAGCATAAAAATGCACCTGCCGTAAAACAGATGTTAGCTCATTTCAAAATCATTTGTCTTTTTTCAAAAAAGATTAAACTCTCTCATTTCTATCAATTAACTCATCTTCTTGCAAAATTTTTATATATTGAAGAAATTCATTATGTTCATAATCCCTTTCAATTTTTATGAACCCAAATTGATTATAAAAATCATTAAGATATGGAATATCTTTGCACTCAAGCAGTATTATCCTTCCACCTAAGCGCATTTGACCATCCAATATTGTACTAAGACAATACTGCATAAGCTCATACCCAGTAAAACTCTCTTTATATAGATCATTCTTTCCAACTTGTCCTATTAGTATGGTTGGAAATTGAGTAATCTTTTCTCCCTTGATTTTTGCATTAAATCCATCAAAATTTCTAATTCTCCTATTTGAAAGGGAATCAGGCACTTTCAAAACTTGTAATGCAAGCGTAAAATATCCTAATATTTTAAACACTTCATCATTTTCATCATAAATAAAAAAAGTTCTACTTTTTCCTAGTTTTTCAAAAGTGACAGCCCTTTCCATTAAGAAATTTTCAATATCATTATCTTTTTCACAAACAAAAAAAGAAACAAGTTCCTGAGCTTTTTGCTCATCACTTATTTCTATTAATTTTTTCAGCGAGATAATATTTGTTTTAATTTCAATTCACCTCGCTTCTCTTTTTCAGGTTCTGTCACCGATCTATCAATCTTCACACTTTTAGCAGGAGTAGCAATAATTTGACTAAAAGACTCAACTGCCTTTTTGGAATTCAATGTAAAGTCTTTATCAAATGATGAAGTAGCCATCCTTATTCCCTCCTTTCTGCTAAAATAAAATACATTTAATAATCTCTTTATATTATAACACAATAACCCTTTTTTAGAAGCTGAATTGTCACATATTGTTTTTCTATTCATTATACTCAAAAATCTAAAATATGACAATTATTGTTATTTTGTAATTTTCAAGAGTATCTGAGGAAGAATGTCTGAGGGACGGCAAGCTGTGTGAAATATCAATGACACACAGTCTGCCATCCCTTTGTCATCTATTGTCATCACATCTTGTACTGTACTTCATGTAAACATATAGCATTTAAAAAGCTGTTGAGCAAAGTTATAACTTGTCAACAGCTTTTTAAATAGCAAATTTTTTTGTTTATCTATTCTTTTTTATCTATCAATTCTTCTTTATTTATTTCCTCTGCTACCAGGCTTCACAGCTGGTATTCCTTTGGCACAAAGAGGGCAATTATCTGGTTCAAAAGTTTCAATATTGAGCTGAACCAGACTTTCCAAGGGAAGTCCATCAAAATCTGCGGTTCCTCCACTGCGATTAACCAATACCCCTACACCGACAGGGATTGCCCCGCATTCTTTTACTATGGATATAACTTCTTTTACCGAACCTCCGGTAGTTATTACATCTTCTACTACAAGAACCTTTTCTCCCTCAGCCAGCTTAAAACCACGGCGTATGCACATTTCTCCATTCTGGCGCTCTGCAAAAATTACTCTTTTATTAAGTGCACTCCCTACTTCATGGGCTACAATAATTCCACCCATAGCAGGTCCTATTACTGTTTTTATCTCATATCCTTTAAATCTATCGGCAAGTTTTTCCCCTAAAGCAGAGGCATATCCAGGATACTGCAATACTTGAGCACACTGCATATATTGAGCACTGTGTCTACCTGAAGTAAGCAAAAAATGACCTTCCAAAAGTGCTCCTGTTTCTTTAAAAATATCAAGAATCTGATCCTGTTCGGTACATCCACAGCTGCAATTATCATCACAGCCCCCATTACAATTACAATTTGAAGTCAAGTTAATTTCCACCTTTCAGTAATATTTTATTTAATTCTGATACTTATTTGCATATAATCTATTACTTTGTTTAATTGCTAACAAAATAAACTATAACAATACTTCGTTTTACCATTTATCATCCCATAATTTTTCCAGAGCTTCTCTGGGGTTATCTGCCTTAGTGATCGGTCTACCAACCACAAGATAAGAACTGCCAGTTTCCAATGCCCTGACAGGAGTAAGAATCCTTACCTGATCATTTTTCTCACTCCAGGCAGGACGTATTCCTGGAGTCACAAGCAGAAATTCTAAGCCACATTCCTTGCGGAGTATTTCTGCTTCCTGTGCAGAAGCTACCACACCGTCAAGACCGGCTTTTTGAGCCAATTGGGCTAATCTAAGTACCTGTTCCTCCACCTGACCTGAAAGACCAATAGAGGGAAGTTCTTTTTCTCCCATACTAGTAAGAACCGTAACCCCAATTATTTTTTTATCTTCCCTATGGCAGACTTCTGCTGCTCTAGCCATCATTTCATATCCTCCACTACAATGGACATTAATCATGTCAGCCCCTGAAGAAACCTGCACTCTCATCGTCCTTTCTACTGTAGTAGGAATATCGTGCAATTTTAAATCCAGAAAAATATTAAAACCCATCTCTTTTAATTTCCCAACAATGTTCGCTCCTCCAAGAGCATACAATTCAAGCCCTACCTTCAGCCAACAGCCACTCCCATCAAGCTTTTGAGCAATGTCTAAGGCTTTCTGAGTTGAATCAACATCAAGGGCAACAATTACTTTTTCATTTAAGTTAATCTTTTTTTCCATCACATCATAGTTATCCTTTCAATTTTAATTCTGCTGCAAAAAAGTATAAAAGTGCTTTTGCGTTAAGCAAAATTTGCGTAAAACGAATGCTGCCGATAAAGCGTTAATCAATCATAGGTGACCTAATGCCGCAATACCATGGATGGCAAGAAGCTGTCACATTCAGAATTACCAAGGGGTTTTGGCTTGTAGCTTTAGCGACAAGTAGTAGCAAATGTAGCATGGCGAACACGCAAATGTCCAGTGGCCATTTACGGCCGAAGGCGCCATAGCACCTTGACACTAACACAAAATTTTTACACCAGAAAATTATTATGTAGCAGTAATTTTTCTTATTTATGAGCTAATCCCACAATATCCTGTACTGAAGCGTACCCTTTTTTCCTGCAATAATCTTCTATTCCAGTCAAAATATCCAAAGGTACAATTGGATTTACAAAATTAGCTGTCCCCACACTTACCGCACTAGCTCCAGCCAACATAAACTCCACCGCATCCTGCCAAGAGGAAATTCCTCCCATGCCTATCAATGGCAAATCAACCGCCTCATAAACCTGATAGACCATCCTTACGGCAATCGGCCTAATTGCAGGTCCTGACAAACCTCCCATTTTATTTGCTAAAATCGGTTTTTGGCTATCTACATCAATACTCATCCCTAACAAAGTATTGATCAGGGAAATAATATCAGCCCCGCCCCTTTCAACTGCCTTAGCCATTTCCACTATGTTGGTAACATTGGGAGACAATTTGGCTATTATGGGAAGATCAGTGTTTTTCCTGACAGCTGCTATTACCTTTTCCGCACTTTCCGGGTCAGTACCAAAAGCCATGCCACCATGTTTTACATTGGGACAAGATATATTTACTTCCAAGGCAGCCAACCCGCAATCGCTCTGAAGTTCTGACGCCAATAATTTGTAGTCTTCTACTGAGAACCCAGAAATATTAACAATAATTGCAGTATCAATATTAGATAGTTTATTCACATACGATTTCTTAAATTCCTTTAACCCTG
>JBAYAL010000158.1:0-4692 GCA_041669825.1 Eubacteriales bacterium
AGGTCTTTTAAATATAGATTTCTTTTATCTATATCAAACTTTTGCAAATCTTGTGCATGGTCAACTTGACAATATTCCTTGATTATTTTTTAGCTTCTTCATCTGTTAACAACCGTTTTTCTTGCATATCCAGACATTTATCATCGTCTGCTTTGTTTATAAATTCAATAAAACTAATTACTGCTTTTTCACTATTTATAGTAAAAATAGCAAGAGCAAAACTCGTATCGGTCTTATTATTTCCTTCAATGTAGTCCAGATAATTAGTCCAAATATAGTTTTCAATTTTAGTTACTATATTAGCTTTTACAAGATTCTAAAATATATATCTGCGTACTGTTTGAAAATATGCTTCATTCTCTACAGGCTCGCTTTTAGATTGATCCTAAAACAAATGCCCTACCCTATCATACTTTTTGTTATACCATAAAACATAGCTACTACATATTCTTCGTATCACATTCCCTAGGGGTTTTGTCCCTTCCATTAACAGTAAATGGAGATGATTATCCATCAAACAATATGCATATAATCTAAATTCACAAATATCCCTGTATCTTTGCGCAGTTTAAATAAATTTGAGGCAATCTTCATTTTCCTCAAACAGAATTTGACGGTTGATTGCCCTCATAATAACATGGTAAATTCCACTTTTGCTTTTTATTCTTACCACCCTTAGCACAAAAATCAGTTTTGTGCTAATTAATACCATACTTGAACATTTGTACCAATACCCCCGTCCCCCTTGTCATCCCCCCCTTGTCATCCGACGGCTAAACAAGTAATCCGTTTTTAGTCCTCGGTCAGCTCATCCGAAAATAGAATTGACAGATAATCTCGTACGCCATTCAATATACGATGAACTGAAACGAATTCTCCCTCAATCTTGTAAAATATGAGATAAACGCCACAAACAAAGAAACGGTAATCAGTTTTTATATTAATCTTAGTGCCAAGTGAAACTCCCATTTCAGGAAAATTAGCCAGATTTTCTATTCTAGAATAAATAGCAGTTCCCATTTTTGTTGCTGCCTCAAGATTTTCCTCGGCGATATAGGCTTTTATTTCCTGCACGTCAGCAATGGCCAGAGGGTTGATTCTAATTTTGTATTTCATCTTCAGACGTCCAACGCTTTCTTGAGATCATCAAGGGATTTCCATTCCTCTCCTGTTTTAATAGCATCCTCCGCCTCGGCAAGCTTTGACAAAAGCTTAATTACAGCCTGCTGCTTTTCATATTCCTGCATATCCAAAAGCACATAGCGACCTCTACCATTTTTGGTCAAAAACACAGGCTCCCCAACCTGGCAAGATCGAAGAACCTCGCTATAATTTCTCAAATCTGAAACTGGTTTAATGTTTGGCATTCTTCACACCTCCACGACATATGCGTTGTAATTATTATATGCTAATATCCCGTAAAATTCAATGTTATATTTCACAGCAAGCCTCATCTTGTGAAAATATCTTTTTTATATACTCAAGGGATATTAAAAATCAGCAAATTAACTAATTGCCCTAAAACCCAGCAATTTAGCCTCTGTCTAAATTTCACAACCTATTATTGTAAATTCAGATTACTCTCTGAATTATCCTCTCCATTTATCTAATTTTTATTGAAAAAAACTACACCTTCCCCTACCCCAAATAACATATCCTTATTCAATTATTTAATTTCTATGAGCTGCAAAAAACCAATTCAGATCTATACTTTAGCAAATATATTCCTTTTAATAATAGTCTCACTATTTCTCGTTGAGTTGTAAAATGGTTCCTCAGTCGTCTAAATAAAAACAATTGCATGATATTCGTTGCAATAAATATTAAACAGAGCACTGCTTCTACGGCCTTACCTCCGTGCACAAAGCCATGCTCTAAACCACATTCAGTTTTTAGGTTGTTAAATTGACATGACAGCACCACTATGGGAATAATGAGTCTTTTACTTTTGGTATTTTTCAAGCATTCTTAGTTCATTAAAGCTTTTTACCCTCAGCAAAAAACCAAAAAGCACAGGCAAAATAACTTGACCTGTGCTATACGTTGGGTTAATCCTTCCGTCAGAAAGGTTATCCAATCCACGTTCAAGGTTGTAGAAATTCTTCATATAATTTACTAATTTCACGAAATAGTTTTTGCGCATTTATACCTCTCTTCCCCTCTGATTTTAGCAGAAAGCAAGAGAGAGAAAAAGTCCGAATTTGATACACTTTCGATATCAGTAAAAACACCAGAAAAACCAATGGGTTGACTGTAGTAGAGTCTAAAGTGCTGCTTCCGTCCTATAACTGGCATCTGACTGCTTCACCAAAACATCAATGCCATCGGTTGTCATCTTCTGAAAGGCTTTATTATTCATCATCAGACTAGGACTTTGTGGAATTATAATCTGCATAAAAGCCTCTTCAATTGCATCGTTTGGCATCTTGGGATTAATTCTAATAAGGACTTCCTTTAACCTTTCACTCAAAATAACATCGCTATAATCCTCTCGTTCAGAATACTCACCCTCTGGTGCAATATCTGGACCAAAGACAATCTCATAACCTAGTTCTTCAAACCATTCTAAGGTTGCTTCTTCTAGGTGGGACTCGCAGAAATTATTCTTCATTTGCATCACCCCTTAGCTTTTTATTACCTGGGTTCATATTCTCAAGTTTTTTCACACCACTACTTCTGCTTAAGAAAGATTGCAATTGGCTTCTCGCTATCTTATTTAACTCTAGCAATCGTTGTTTTGGTTCCATTCCTTGTCCTATAAGATGAGCATTTATATTTTCTAGGTTTACCATCACTATCAACTGTACAATAGTTGCTTGATCTCTAATGTTACCTTTTAAGTTCGGTTATCATCTCGCCATTCTTTTGCTGTTTGCCCAAACAAGGCTACATTTAAGAGGTCAGCTTCATTGGCATACTTAAAAGCAATCTGTCTCTTAGTTAAATCATTGGATAGCAGATGTTCTTTGATTGCATTCGTATGTATTTTATAGTTTAATTTTGCTAAAACTCGGTTTACATTCCATTCTAGGGATAATCTACTATTCTCATCTGTTTTTAACCGTTGGTAATCTGTGATCAGATAAAGCTTAAATTCTGGGGATATCCACGATGCAAATTCAAAAGCAATATCTTTATGGGCATAAGTTCCACCATATCGACCAGCTTTTGATATAATACCGATTGCGTTCGTAGCTACAATCCATTTTTGGGGCGATAAGACAAAGGTATTTGCTCCTGATTGATTTTTAAACTGGTCGAATTCGACCAGTTTAAAATCCTGGTTGTTAAGCTGTTCCCATAGTCCTAAAAATTCAATCGTATTTCTGGTTCTAAGCCAATTTTTCACAACATCTGCAGGGAATTCCAGATTTTTATATTTTACAATATCGGTTAAACTGATATAATCGTCACCGTTTCCTCTTGAAATGATAGCAATCTCTGTACCCTTCGCGTTAATTGTTGCTTTCAAGGGTTTATCTTTGGACATTATTTAACCTCCTCTAGTGGTACTCGGATTTGGCCAGACATTAATTTCGGGAGTAAGGTGTCTCTTATGGTTGATAATTTTTTGTTTTCTTCTTGCTTCTCTTTGATTTGAACAAACATTGAAGAAACAATTTCTTCAAAATATAACAACACAGATTTCGGGCAATCATGGGGACAGGTACCATGATTGAATACAATCCTCGTAGTTTGAATGCCAAAACGGAAAACAAATCCCTTAAGAGGAATTTCTTTGAGATCTTTCTACGTCGGTTAATCAGCGATTATACCAATGTGGTAAAGCACTAATTTTAGAGTTTAGCGAGCCACCCAACCGGGTCAATCTAGTTACCTGTCCCCCCGGTTCCTTTCAGGGTGTGGATAAGCTCTCTTAAAAAATACTAAGTTTAGCTTATCCAAATAATGTGGGCAACCGTCTGCTTTACTACTTAGCTTTCAAGTTGTCCATATTATGGCACTATACACAATCTCTAAAAAGCCACAGGGAAAAAGTTCACAATGTCAGACACCTTCTCACTTCAATAGGAAAAAAGTAAAAAAACCAAGGTACCTGTCCCCGCGGTTGCTCCTTCTGCGATGCCCGCACGGTGCCGGAAAGCCAGATTGAACAGGTGTTGGTTGCCGCCATCAATCAGACATGGTGTGACAAGGACACCTTCCTCGCCACCCTGCAAAGAAACATCGAAGCCGTTCTGGAATCCGAAAAAAGCCAGCCGCTTACCGATGTCGACAAGCGGTTGGCAGAACTGCAGGAGGAACTTTTAAAGCGGACCGGCGCACGAGCCGACTATGAGGACGTCGCCGAGGAGATTTACCGCCTGCGTGAGGATAAGCAGAAGCTTCAGCTGGAAAGTGCCGGGCGGGATGAGCAGAAAAAGCGCATCACCGACATGGGCACCTTCCTGCGGGAGCAGCCCACCGCCCTGGCCGAATACGACGAGCCGCTTGTCCGGCGGTTGGTTGAAAAAGTCACCATCTACGAGGATAAATTCATCGTGGAATTTAAGTCCGGCGTGACGGTGGATGTGGATGAATAAGAGCAAAAATGAGCAAGGCACTCTACGGCATTACAGCGTAGAGTGCCTTGCTTTATTTTGTATTCTCAAAAGTTTCCGATGCATCATTTCAGTTTATTTTTATTTTCTCTTTCCATTAAAGCCCCGCTACCAACCGCTTTACTTTTGC
>JBAYAL010000159.1:0-4676 GCA_041669825.1 Eubacteriales bacterium
ATGGGTTCTCATCTTGAGAATAGCAAAAGCTCGACCTGATATTATTTAAGTACGGTAGGATTAGACGAAGCAACTATTGCGAAATATATAAAAGAACAGGAAAAGAAGGATCAGGTAGAAACTAAATTACATACAAAAGAGTATAGTGACCCTTTTAAGGGTTAGCCAAGCAATCAATCTACAGTGGCTTGAACAAAGTGAAAGCCAGCGCCATTGGGGCGCTGACAATAACAAGCCCTTATAGGGCTGGTGCTTCCACTTGTTTCACGGGTGGAAGCGATTATTGCAATAGTTGTGAAATTGGCATAGCTTTTTAGTCTTTCACGTTATGAAGTGACAGCATTACAGCTACAGTAAATACTTTATCTTTATGTTCTAAGCTAAGCTCTCCGTTATATTTTTTTACAACTTTTCTGATGTTAGCAAGACCTATGCCGCAGTAGCGTTGGTTAACTTTTATTGTTTTATAAAAGTTATTATTCATGTCAACTTTGCCATTAAAAGAATTGGCGATTGTTACAACCAAATAGTCTTTCTTAATATTTGCATTTATAGTAATAAATTTTTTTACAGTGCTGCTTATGAGTCGTTCGCATGCTTCCACAGAATTATCTACTAGGTTGCCAAATAAAATGCATAAATCAACATCTTCGATGGCAATATCAGGTGGCACGATAATACTGTATTTAAGGTCAATGCCTTTTTTTTGAATATTATTAAAACTGTGACTTAAGGTACTATCAATTGCAATGTTCCCGCTATAGGTCGTTCCCTTTAGACAGGGATTATTTTCATACAGCTTCGTAATATAGTTAATGGCTTCTTGATATAGTTCCTTTGCCAAAAGTGATTGTATATATTGGATGTGATGTTTTATATCGTGACGCAGGCTTTGTGTTTCTCTTTGCGTAGATTCAAGCTTACCATAATGCTCTCGTTGTAAAGCCAGTAGCTCTTCCATAACTGCAGATTTTTCGTTGTTAATATCTAGTAGCATGGTTTTTTCTAATAAATAAAATAAAGCGATAGTTGCTGCAAATAACAAGGCAGATATGTAAGAGTAGAGATTAAATAAATTTGATGCTGTGTGTATGTTATTAAAATTGTTATATGCGGAAATAGCTAGGTACAACATAGTTAGAGGGAAGGTATAGGAAATAGTTGCATATAGTAAAAATTGTTTGCATACTCTCAGTTTTCGAATACCAATAGTTCCAGCTAGGCATAACACAAACAAGATACAAGCGGCAATCTGTGTAACTGCATCCATTACTAGTCCACCGGTTACGTTTGGATTAGATATAAAAACATGCCCATAGCCTATGGCTATGGCAATTACGGTTGTTTTGCAGGCATAATTCATAATGACATACATCCATGATATAGTGAATTTATTTTGGATGGAGTCAGAAAAAAAAGCTAGCGATATAGCCGTGGAAAAAACAAGATAATAGACAGCCGTAGAAAAAAGTGAACATCTTGCTACATAGGACCACAGTTGGAACGAAAAGTAACCAAAAGCACCAAGCAGGTACCATGTTTGCTTTATGTTATTTCTAACCAAATACGTAGTAAACAATCTATAGCCTATCCAAGTTTCCGCCGCTGAAAGAATTATATAGGTAAAAAGCATGTATGTGATATTCATATCATACAGTTCCCTTTATATATCCTAAAAACTTTTCTCTAAGTTCATGGCTTTTGCGACGACTAAGCGGCAGCAATTCGCCGTTTTCCAATACTAGCTGTTCCCGAAAAATATTGCGAATATACTTCAAGTTCACAATAAAACTTTTGTGAATACGTACAAAGTTTTGGTTTTTCAACTGTTCTTCAATATCGCAGAGAGTTCCGGTGAAAAAGGAATTTTTATTTTTAGCGCAAATTCTTATGGTTCGTAGATTTGACTCCAAGTAATAAATGTCCGCCAATTTTATTTTGTTTAGGCCACATTCATTAGTAAAGGAATAATATAAGCTTTCCTCTCTCGACAATTCAGACAAAATATGGCGCACTTCTTTTAAAAAATGTTCCTTCTCTACTGGTTTTAGAATATAGCGATATGCATTAATCTTATAGCCATCCATGGCAAATTCAACGGTTGCAGTTACTATGATAATAGGCACTTGCGTATCAAACACACGTATTTTTTTTGCAGTATCTATGCCGTTTAGAGGCTCCATCATCATGTCAAGTATTATCAAATCAAAACGTTGCCCCTTTTTATAGGTTGCAACAAGGTTCTGCCCGTTGTTGAAGGGGAGTATTTCCATGCGATAGGTGCGACGGTTAAGCTCCTTAAGATATCCTGCAATAACAGCTAAATCTTTTTGTTCGTCATCACAAATAGCAACGTAAAACATATTACTACCTCCTGGTAAAACCGAAAGATTTTAGTTACCTTAAGCTATTATGTGCATATTATAACACCAAAATGCATTATTTTGTGTGCCTATTATTACATTAAAATGTGCGATTTTACAGAAATAGATTTTTTTATGCTTTTTATTACATTACAATGTGAGATTTTACGAAAATTAAGGTATGATTAACTTTTTAATTGTATAGTGAATTTAGAAAGAAAACGTATTTTTGTTACCAAACGCGCGCACGTTTTGGCAAGTATAAAGACAACTTTAACAAAGGGGGTTTTTGGTATGTCAAATCCCACAGTTAACACTGGAGGGTTGCAAAAAACACTTTCTCTCTGGAATTTCTTTACCATAGGTTTTGGTGCCATTATAGGCACTGGATGGGTACTAATGGTAGGGGACTGGATGATTATTGGTGGTGGACCGATTGCTGCAATAATAGCTTTCATTATAGGCGCTATTTTTCTGCTGCCAATTGGTGCTGTTTTTGGAGAATTAACGGCAGCAATACCGATTTCCGGCGGTATTGTAGAATATGTAGATAGGACATATGGCAGCATAATATCGTATATTACGGGTTGGTTTTTGGCCCTAGGTAATGCGATACTTTGTCCTTGGGAGGCTATCGCAATTTCTACGCTAGTTTCTGATATGTTTGGGGATTTTTTACCGTTTCTACGTTCCGTTAAGCTCTACACTATTATGGGCGCAGATGTTTTTCTTTGGCCTACAGTAATTGCATTATCGATTGCCGCATATGTAATTTATCAAAATTTTAAAGGGGCTTCAGCTGCTGCTAGTTTGCAAGCTTTTTTAACCAAAGCATTGCTTGGTGGAATGCTCTTAGCCATGGGGATATCCTTTTTTAAAGGTGGACCGTCCAACATATATCCGCTCTTTACTCAAGTGGTTGGTGCAACGACTAAAACATCAGCTTCTACGATGTTAGCAGGAATGGTTTCTGTTCTAGTTATGACACCATTCTTTTATGCGGGATTTGATACTATTCCGCAACAGGCGGAGGAAGCCTCTGCAGGAATGAATTGGAATAAGTTTGGACGAGTTATTAGTTTAGCATTACTTGCTTCGGGAGGTTTTTATGTAGTATGTATTTATTCTTTTGGCACTATAATTCCTTGGATAAAATTCGTAAAATATTCTGTTCCGGCGTTAGCTTGTCTCAAGAGTATAAGTTTTACACTTTATTTAACCATGTTGATTATTGCTACCCTAGGACCGATGGGACCAATGAATTCTTTTTTTGGTGCAACTAGCCGTATTATGTTGGCTATGGGCCGCAAGGGGCAGTTGCCGGTGTCATTTGCTAAGGTTGATCCTATTTCAGGAACGCCTATTACTGCAAATTGTCTTTTGGCAGTGCTAACCATTATTGGACCATTTTTTGGCAAAAAAATGTTGTTGCCACTTACTAATGTTTCTGCCTTGGCTTTTATTTTTGCCTGCACTGCAGTTAGCTTCGCATGTCTTAAGATGCGGGATACAGAACCGGATTTACCAAGACCGTATAAGGTGCCAGGTGGGAAAATAGGAATTCGCTTAGCGTGTCTTTGTGGTTCGCTAATTATCGGCCTTATGGTAGTACCTGGAAGTCCGGCACGGCTTAATACAGTGGAATGGTCTATAGTATTGGGATGGTTAGTTATAGGTTTAACTATAAGATTATTTCGTCCTAAGTCGATACCTGCGTTATAAATAATTTCGAAAAAATTAATACATGAAATTTGGCAATGTACAAAATGAAGTTTGTTAAATTTAAAATAAAAATGGAGGGTTTAAAATGAGTAAAGTAGCATTATTAGGTGGTTTATTGATTAATGGCACAGGTTCTGAACCAATTCAAAATTCGCTGGTTTTGATAGAAAATAAAAAAATAGTTTATGCAGGTCAAAGTAAGAAGTTTGCTAATGATTTTGAAAAAATTGACATTGCAAGTAAAACAGTTATGCCTGGACTTATTGATAGTCATCTACATTTTTCCGGTAATTTAACTGATGATGATACTGATTGGGTTTTAGAAGATAGAGTGCAAAAAACAGTAGTAGCTGTCCAACAAGCTCATGAATGCTTGGAAAACGGTTTGACTACAGTAGGCGAAATTGGCTATTCTGGTTTGGCAATTCGCGATATGGTCGAACTAGGTGTAATGGAGGGACCACGCGTTGTAGGGACTGGCTTAGGATTTTGCCGAACTGCAGGACACGGCGATTCTCATAAATTGCCTATTTCTTATAATGCAGATTCGCACCCTTGGGCTGAACGTGTAGATGGTCCGTGGGATTTACG